>JAHEAS010000189.1 GCA_024642645.1 Saprospirales bacterium
GGATGTTGACTGGCACGCCCAACATACAGGGCCAGTTTGTGGTGGCTATTTGTGTGAAAGAATACCGAAACGGACAACTGCTCAGCGTCATCCGCCGGGATTTTCAGTTCAACGTGGCAGTTTGCCAGCAATTGGTGAACGCCCAATTGAACACGCCTGGCCTAGTTTCCATTGGCCCTGATTATTTCCTCAAGACCTGCTACGACCTTGAAATCCCATTCCAAAACCTCAGCACCAACAACTCATTTGTTGACTCGGTGCAATGGGAATTCGACATCAACGGCAATACGGACATTTACCATTCATGGGACGCCATTGTAAACTTCCCGGCAGCGGGCCAGTACGAGGGACGGCTGGTGCTCAATCCTGGTTCTTTGTGCAACGACACTGCCAATATTTTTGTGGAAATTTACCCGGACATCGTGGCTAACTTCGATTATGATTATGATACTTGCTTTGCCGGCCCGGTCAGTTTTATCGACTATTCAGCCATTCTTGGGGCGGGGCAAATCTCAAAATGGTGGTGGGAACTTGAACCTGCTTTGATTGACTCCATCCAACGCAACCCAGTGCATGTGTACGATATCCCGGGCACCACTTTCGTGAAATTGGAAGTGGAAGACGAGCATGGTTGCAAGGACGACACCACTCGAGCCGTGGTGTATCAGCCTGTGCCATCTATCATCCTCGTTAAGCCAAACGACACCATTAGTTGCGCCCCCGCTACCGTGTTTTTCAACAACCAGTCCAGTCCAATTGACGCCAACTACGATATTCAGTGGAGCTTCGGCGATGGGGAGCAAAGCACGGACTTAAGCCCCACCCATATTTACCGTGACACGGGGAACTTCGATGTCCGGCTTGAAATCACCTCGCCAATCGGCTGCTACACGGATACAACCTTCAGTAAGCTTGTTAGAATACTTTCGCCGCCTGTGGCAAATTTCAGTTTCGACCCCACAAACCCCGACAATTTCAACCCAGAGGTCAACTTCGTCAACAAAAGTATTGATGCTAAATACTCGGACTGGTACGTAGACGGCCAGCTGGTGGCACAAATGAACGATTTCGCCTACACCTTCCCCGATACGGGTCTCCACGAGGTGAAGCTCATTGTCGTACATCCCGAAAAATGCCTCGATACCCTCATTCGGTATATTGATGTGGCCCCCAAAGTGACGTATTTCATGCCCAATGCCTTCACGCCCAACGAGGATAGTGTTAATGATTTATTCATCGGAACGGGCGTTACCCGTGGGGTGACTGATTTTAATCTTGCCATCTGGGATAGGTTTGGCCAGAAGGTTTTTGAGACAAACAAAATTGACGAACCTTGGAACGGCCAAGTGGGAAATAATGGTAAACAAGCTTTGGCGGGTCTGTATGTTTGTGTGGTGAGTTTTACAGGACCACGTGGCGAGCCTTTCAATTACAGGGGGTATGCAACACTGGTTCGATGATGGACTCATTTCCAGCGGCAACATTATTTTTTAAAAAACCTTTTTAAAGTTAAAAAAACGCTTACTTTTGCGCCTCTTTTGAAATTCATCAATACTAAATAGTAGAAAAATGGACGCGATTCTTTACGTTCAAGAGCAACTTGCTAAGAAAATTGACTTCCCTAAGTTCCGTGCCGGTGACGCTGTCGCCGTTAATTACCGCATCATTGAGGGTAACAAGGAGCGGATTCAGGTATTCAAGGGCAATGTCATCCAAATAAAAGGTACTGGAGCTACGAAAACTTTTACCGTTCGTAAAATTTCCAGCGGCATCGGTGTAGAGCGTATTTTTCCGTTCACATCACCAGCCATTGCAGATATAGAAATCCTAAAGCGCGGCAGAGTACGCCGTTCAAGGCTTTACTACCTGCGTGGTGCAATCGGCGCAAAAGCACGTATCAAGGAGCGCAAATTCCTTCGTGTGGCTCCAGCTGCGAAATAATTTCCGAAGCGGTCTTTTTCAAAACGCCTTGTAACCCATTGGTTTGCAAGGCGTTTTCTATTTTTAAAAAACCAACTGAAGCCATGAAGTACTTTGCAATTCTTCTGCTGGCGACACTCCCAGCATTCCTGTCTGCTCAAATCGTCAACATCGAGGAACAGCGCATCACCGGCACAAACGACTCAACGCACTGGTACGGCAATCTTCGCTTCGGTGCCAACCTCATCAAGGTCAAGGAGCAAGTGTTGCAACTGAACACCGCAGCTCAGGTGGAGTACAAACAAGGCAAAAGCCTCGTACTTTTCCTGATGGATGGCAAGTTCCTGCGGGCAGGAGGCAAGCAATTTAACAATGCCGGATTTGCACACCTGCGCTACAACCGCAAGCTGACCGACCCACTTTCCACAGAATTTTTTGCGCAAGCACAATACAATAAGCTGTTGTATATCGAGCTACGTGCACTGGGCGGAGGCGGCCTTCGCTATCGTATTTTCAAAAATGCTTCAGGCAAAAGCCGAGTTTATTTGGGTTCTGCCTATTTATTTGAGCACAATCGTTTTACCGATGCCACTGCCGACCGAAATTGGCATCGCCTCAGCAATTACCTCTCCTTTACCTTTCGGCCCTGGCAGGGTGTAACGCTCGTGAGCACCACCTATTTCCAGCCACAATTAACCGACTGGAAAAATTACCGCCTTGCGACAGAGTGCCGCCTCGATACACCGCTCGGCAAAAAAATCAGCTTTTTCACCGATTTTACCTTGCAAACAGACAAAGCACTCCCCACTGACGCACCCGTCGTCACTTATGCTTGGCTTAATGGATTGACATTGAAATTTTGAGAACCGGTTAAGTCGGCAACTTGGTCAACTGAAAAGCACTACCAAGAATAACAGTACGGTTGCCACAAATCCCACCATGAATATGTTATAGGAAATGGACAGAAAGCGGTACTTGCGGTCCAGCACCTTGCCGAGGTTGTATAGGTCTCGGGCCATATTGCCGTAAAGCAGGTCGCTATCCTTGAACATTTCGTCCAGCAATTCCTCGTAGCGTTCAGGCTTAAGGGCGACAAAGTTGCCGAAGAACATCAGGTTGCGTTTGGCATCATCAATCGGCGTAGCGTCATTGATCAGCGAGGTGACTTTCGGGCGTGCTGCCAGCACAGCGAAGATGAGCGATGAAAGGCCAGTGACCAAGAAAATCACCACCGGCATGAGTACCGCTGGGTTGGTCTCCGTCATGTTGCGGTAGGTAATCACGGAAATCAGGACTGAAATCAGGATGGCATTGACACTGATCATGATATGCGCCTTGTTGTCGGCGATGGCGCTGAGGTTGATGTGAGTCCGGTAGTTTGTGCGGAAAAAGGTTTGTGCCCCCGGTGAAAGTCGGCGCCCTAACCCTTGAAATTTCTTTTCCCCATGAGTACCGTCCGGTGCTATTCTTTCTTTGCGTTTGTCTAGCCTTTCCTTCAAAGCCAAAATATGGGTTGCTACAATTGGCTCGTAGTTTAGCTTAGCGTGAGCGGTAAAAAAACGCATATTTAGCAACTGCTGCATCTGAAATTGCTCCCATTCCTCCTTGCCAAAGTGGCGATTCGCCACCAACTCTTGTTCCAACCGCATCAATGGTGAGTTTTCGAAAAAACTGCTGCCGAAATATACGGCGTTCACAGCGTCGGAGAGTAGCTGTCCCTCCGTCGTGCGCAACGATTGGTCGTTGAAGAACCCTCGAAGTGTACTGATGATGTGCGCTTTTCGGTCAGTTGAAAAATGATGGGCATCAAGGAATTTTTCGGCACGTTCCACGCTCTTCGGCTCAGGATTCTGGTAGTCAAAAAGATAGCCGACGTTACAAAATGACCCCGCAAGCGCTGCCGTTTCCCATTCCGTCTCTGTCGAACCGTTCGCTTGCGCCAAACTGTTCACCATCTTGACGACCTCCATTGCCTGGCGGTAGGTTCGAAACACCAAGCGGGCATCGTTCTTTTGGTTGAAAAGATTGAGTACGTACTGCTGTGCCAAACTGGTAATGTCGGTTTGCGCAATAATTTCCTCGGATGGGCTGTGTAGTTCCCGGCTCATGATGTTGTTTGTTTAAAAGGCAAGATAGAATGATTTTTTTAAATATTGCATCGCCATTGTGCAATTCCTTAACAAGCCCTCTTCAAAGGCCTAATATCAGTTATGAACAGCTTTTAGAGATAAAAAAGGAAAGAGATTTAAATTTATCGGTTGCAAATCCGATACTTGCCAAGTGTTTTGCGTCTGAAGAACTGAACCATCGTCGCATGCGGCGTTTTTCTAAAATCTAAAAAAAATATTATGGCAAATTTGTTTGATTTATTACAAGGTCACATGGGCGATAACGTTGTCGACCAACTCAGCAACCAGATTGGAGGTGCAGACCGTGCGCAAACTGCCACAGCGGCACAAAGCATCGTTTCCACCCTCCTCGCAGGTTTGGCAAAGAACGCTTCAACGCCAGAAGGTGCAGCAAGCCTTAACAACGCACTCGAACGTGACCACGACGGCAGCTTGCTCGACAACCTCATGGGTATGTTGGGCGGCGGCGGACAAGCAGCGGCACCAGCTCCTGAACAGTCCCGTGCCTTGAACGGCGCTGGCATCCTCAACCACATCCTCGGCCCAAATCAAAGTGGTGCCATTGATATGATAAGCAAGATGAGCGGCCTTGACAGCAGCAAAACTGGTAACCTGATGACCACCCTTGCCCCTATGGTAATGAGCATGCTCGGCCAACAAAAAAAGCAGCAAGGTCTTGATGTGGCAGGTATTGCTGGCCTCCTCACCAACAGCGTTGGCCAACAAAAACAAGCTGGCAATCCGCTCATGGACATGGCCACCCGCTTCCTTGACAAGGATGGCGACGGCTCTGTGATGGACGATGTGGCTGGTATGGTGGGCAAGGGTTTGCTCAGCAAGCTCTTTGGCGGCAAGTAATTGTAAAATCTTATTTTCAAAAAATACCAGCATGGGCGTGGCTTCGGCCACGCCCTTTTTTATTTTTGGCAAATGAAGAACACCCACTCCTTTCTCGAAATTTCGCCTTCGGTAAATGAGGCACTGAAAAGCGGCCAGCCCGTTGTTGCCCTCGAAAGTACCATTATCTCGCACGGTATGCCCTATCCCGATAACGTGGCAACTGCCCTACGTGTAGAGCAAACTGTGCGGGAAAATGGGGCGGTACCCGCCACCATCGCCATCCTCAACGGCAAACTGAAAGCCGGACTTTCCGTAGCTGAAATCGAATATTTGGGAAAAACAGGGCGAGGTGTCGCCAAGGTCAGCCGTCGCGACATCCCCTTCCTGCTCACCAATGGCAAACCCGGTGCTACCACCGTCGCCGCCACCATGTTCATCGCCGAAATGGCGGGTATCCGAATCTTCGCTACTGGCGGCATCGGCGGCGTACACCGGGGCGCTGCCGAAACGATGGACATCTCTGCCGACCTTCAAGAACTCGCCCGAACCAGTGTCGCCGTCGTTTGCGCTGGCGCAAAATCCATCCTCGACCTCGGCCTAACGATGGAGTACCTCGAAACCCATGGCGTACCCGTCATCGGCTACCAGACGGAGGAATTCCCCGCCTTCTACACCCGCAGCAGCGGATTCGGCGTGGACTACCGCCTTGACTCCCCCGCTGAAGTTGCTAAAGTATTGGCTACCAAGTGGTTGGCTGGCCTCGCTGGCGGCGTTGTCATCGCCAACCCAATCCCAGCGGCGCACGAACCTTTGGCCGCTCCCATCCAAGTTGCCACGGAAGCAGCACTGGCCGAGGCGCAGCGGTTGGGCATCAGCGGCAAGGAGGTTTCGCCATTTTTATTGGGAAAAATAAAGGAACTGACGGGTGGGGAGAGCTTGCAGGCCAATATTGAGCTGGTGCTGAACAATGCCATGCTGGCAGCTAAAATTGCTGTGGAAATGAGCTAAAAATAGAATGGGCTGGCCCACTTTCGCCGACCAGCCCGTTCTATTTTCAAATCTAAACCTTTTTTAAAAAAGGCTCTGGATGATATTCTCTTCCGTAATCCCTTCCGCTTCCGCCTTGTAGTTCCGTACGATACGGTGGCGAAGCACGTAATTGGCAATGGCCTTAACGTCATCAATATCTGGTGAATACTTGCCAGAGACAGCGGCATGGCATTTTGCGCCCAGCACCAAATATTGCGAAGCACGAGGGCCCGCTCCCCAGGAGATGTAGTCGTTGACTTTTGCCGTTGCCCGCTCAGTGCCAGGACGGGTCTTGGTAGCCAATGACACAGCGTATTCCAGCACATTGTCAGCGACCGGAATTTTGCGTATAAGTTGCTGAAAAGCAAGGATTTGCGTATCGTTCAGGATGTGTTTCAGGCTGGGTTTTTCGTTGCCCGTCGTACTTTTTACCACATCAATTTCTTCTTGGTAAGAAGGATAGTCCAATGGAATATTGAACATAAAACGGTCAAGCTGAGCCTCTGGCAAGGGGTAGGTTCCCTCCTGTTCAATGGGGTTTTGCGTAGCCAACACGAAAAACGGCGCTGGCAGTACGTGGCGTGTTCCAGCCACTGTCACCGAGCGTTCCTGCATGGCTTCGAGCAGGGCGGCCTGGGTTTTAGGCGGCGTCCGGTTTATCTCGTCGGCCAATACGATATTGGAAAAAAGTGGGCCTTTGTTGAACTTGAAATGGCGGTCTTCCCCAAGAATTTCCGAGCCTGTGATGTCCGAGGGCATGAGATCGGGCGTGAATTGAATGCGTTTGAAGCCAAGGTCGAGCACTTCGGCGATGGTACTTACGAGCAGTGTTTTCGCCAGGCCTGGTACACCTACGAG
>JAHEAS010000190.1 GCA_024642645.1 Saprospirales bacterium
CTCAATCTCGTAGGCCGCTGCCGCTTGTTTTTCCAAAGCAAGAAACTTGCAATGGCTCTTAATGGTATGTGCGGTGATGGACGCTTGCTCCCAATCCTTCTTAACCAAAAAGCCATCCAATTGAACTAAAAGCTCGGGAATTTGGGCCTTAAAAATACCGAGGTATTTGTCCACCATCTTCTCCTCATTGGCCATCAAAGCCTTTAGTTTTTTTCTATCAATTTGAGGGCCATGCTGGGTGAGTTGATAAATTTTTTCCAACAGCTCGGCTTCGTCAATGGGCTTGGTCACATGGTCATTCATGCCTGCATCCTTGCATTTTTGAAGTTGCTCCGGCAGAGCATTGGCCGTCACCGCAAGGATGGGGATGTTTGCCTGAGCATTGCCCAAAAGACGGATGGACTTGGCCGCCGTGTAGCCATCCATCACAGGCATTTTCACGTCCATGATGATGAGGTCGTATTGGCGGCCATGCAGTTTTTCCAGAGCGATTTTCCCGTTTTCAGCAATTTCAGTTTCTACACCCTCCACATATTTTTCCAAAATTTCCACCATGAGCATTTGGTTGAATTGGTTGTCCTCCACGACCAATATTTTCAAGCCAGATAATGGACGAAGGGGATTGGCGACGGCTTTGCTTTCGGTTTTTGTATGGCTTTTTTCAAAATTGAGCTCAAACCAAAGCTTCGTTCCTTTGTCTGGTTCGCTTTCAATAAAAAGCTGCCCGCCCTGCCTTTCCACCAGCTGTCGGCTGATGCTCAGGCCAAGGCCAGTACCTTCCTGAGTAGCTTCTACTTTCAGGTTCGCTTGGCTGAAACTTTCAAAAATATGCTCCAACTGATCATTGGCAATGCCAATGCCTGTATCCCCAACTTCAAAGCGAAGCCGGATGCTGTTTTCCAGTTCTCCCGTTTTTTGGATGTCGAGCCATACTTTGCCCGCCTCTGTGAATTTGATGGAGTTGCCCAGTAGATTGGTCAAAATCTGGTTCAAGCGGAGTGGGTCGCCCGTCAACTCAGTGTGCAAGGCAGGAGATGCATTTACCAGAAAAAACAGTCCCTTTTCGGCTGCTTTGAATTGTAGGGTATCGTTCAACTGGTCAACAAGCAATTGCAGATTGAACGGTTTTTTTACGAAGGTAAACTTGCCGCTTTCCAGCTTGGTGTGGTCCAATAGGTCATTGATGATGGTAAGGAGGTTTTGGGAAGACTGCCGGATGGCCTGGATGAATTTGGTCTGCTTAGCGTCCAACGGGGTATCGAGCGTGAGTTTGCTAAGGCCAATAATGGCATTCATCGGAGTGCGAATTTCATGGCTGACATCAGCGAGGAAGCGGGTCTTGTACTCCACCGACTGTTCCGCCAATACTTTTTGCCTTTTCAGGAGTATTTGGTTTTGCCTGTTCTTAAACAAGGCATATCCAATGGAAATAATCATCAGTGCTATCAGTGATTCGAACCACAATGTTTGCCAAAATGCAGGGGTGATGGTGAGTTTGATGTTCAAGCCCTCTTCGTTCCAGACCCCGTCGCTGTTGGCGGCAATGGCCTGAAATGTGTATTGGCCGGGCGTCAGGTTGGTGTAGCTCACCTTGTGCTCGGTTCCTAATTTCCGCCAATTCTTATCAAATCCTATCAGCCTGCATTTGTATTCGTTGGCTTTTGGGTTGATGAAATGAAGCCCTGAGAATTCAAAAGCAATATCGTTTTCATGGTAAGACAACAGGATTTCTTTAGTGTCTTCAAAGGGCTGATTTAATAAATAGGACTCCGCTCTTACTTTAAAATCAGTTAGGACTACGTTTGGCGGCACTTGATTTTTACGGATATGGTCTGGATGAAATGAAATCACGCCGTTGAGTGTGCCAAAGCAAATCGTCCCGTCGTCGGCCAAATCTTTTGATTTGGCCTGAAATTGCAGGACTTTTTTAGACGTCGTGTAGTTGTGAAAGGTATGGGTGGCTTGGTCGAACTGGGCGAAAAAACGATTGCCAGATACCCAAATCTGACCTTTTTTGTCAATTACGACACTTTGCAGCTCATTTTCCTGCAAGCCTTCCCGCTGGCCAAACATCGAAAATTTCTTTGTGTATATGTTGAAATTGGTAAGCCCGAAGGTGGTCGGTATCCAAATATTGCCATCTTTTCCGATTTCCATGTCCTTTACTACTCCCTCCAGTACGGCTCCTTCTTCCGGGCTAGGCAGGTACAGCTCAAACTTCCCCGTTTTTTTATCGAACCGCCCCAAGCTGTTGGAGATGGTGTAGTACACCCAGATTTCATCGTCGCCGAACTGTTCAAAAATGACGATGCGGTTGTTAGCAATTTCGGTAAGGTCATCCAGCGGGCGGTACCAATCTATTTGGTGTGTTTTCCAGTTGAGGCGACACAGTCCTTCGGTCGTGCCGAGCCAAAAAACATGTTTGTCCCGGTTGTCAATAACCATCCTGATGATGCCGACCTTCTCAAAGGCTGTGTCCAAGGGGATTTTACGGAAAACCTTTTCATTGGGCGCCATCCTATAAATACCATCACCACTCACAGTAAACCATTTGCCGCCTTCGAAATCCTCCACAAACCAGTCGTATCCCACCCCCAAGTTGGGATATGGCAGTTCCTCAATTTTTTTACCCTCTGAATTGCCCTTTTTGAAGACGTAAACGCCCTCAGGTGTTTTGGTCCAAATAGTGCCTTCGCTGTCACGGAAGACGCTGTTGATGTTGTTGGCGATATTGCCATCCCCGCCCTCGTTCAAGTACCATTCAAAGCCGGAATCGTCCAAACTTGCCTTGCAAAATCCATTCTTGGTGCCAACCCAGATATTACGAAACCTATCCTCATAAATACAGGTGATGTCATTGTTGTTGAGGCTATTGGACCAGTTTGGGCGGTATTTGAAATGGCTAAACTGTTTTTGCTTTATGTCATAAAAACCCAATCCGTTTTCGTGCAGGGCGACCCATGGGTTGCCATTTTTGTCCAACATTAAATAGTCGAGTTGGGTGCTTTCCAACTCCTTGGGCAGAAAATCTGTCTTAATGACATTTGTTTCCGGGTTCCAATTGGCCAAACCTGCCGCCGTGGCGAGCCAAAATGACCCATCAGAAGTTGCGCAAATCCCGGTGATCATCTTATTGAAATTACTAGAAGAATCAGGATGTGGCAGGATATGCTTAAAGGTGGAATCGCCCTCATTTAATTTTAGCAAACCATAAGTGGTGCTGGCCCAAACTTTTTCGTGGCGGTCTTCCAGAAATCCCCTGATAAAATGGTGTGCCTCAGGCTTACCCTCTTCTTTAGTTGGTATGAATTGATTGGATGCCCTATCGAACCGGAGCATATTTTTTGAGGAGACAGAAGCCAACCAAAAAATCCCCCGGCTGTCCTCAAAAACTCTTCGGATGTAGTTATTGATTTTGGTTGTTGTTTCATTTCTAGCACCGGGGAAGTAGCGCTGCACCTTTCCGGTCCTGCGATCCAGTAGGTTAATCCCATGGCCGGTGCCAAGCCAAATATCGCCATTTAGAGCCTCCTGAATCCAGTGGATGTTGGTACTTGACAGTGTGGTGCTGTCACGCACATCGTGACGGAAGGCTTTGAATTCATAACCATCGTACCTGAACAATCCTTCATTTGACCCAAACCATAAAAAGCCAAACCTGTCTTCTTTGATGTCATAAATAAAGTTGTTGGAGAGACCATCGTTGGCACTTACTCTATCAAAATTTAGATTGTTATATTGTGCAATCACAATATGGGTTTTACACATAAAAAAGCACAATAGTAGGAGATATTTGAAACGGGCCATGCTTAGGATTTGCTTCCAAAGATACAATTGGAATTACTAATTGGCAGTCACAGTGCAAAAGCATTGGGTAAGTGGCTGTAAATCCAAGAGAAGTAACAGGAGAAAATGACTACATAGGTTGCCTTTTCAGATTGATTAGGATACTAGTTTGTACGTGCCAGTATTATGTAAGGGCCGAATTTCCGTGTACCCGGCGACTTCTTTTTCGGGCAAAAATGAGGTATTGCCGATGTGCCATTGAATTGGCTTTAGTTTTTCTCCATAATTGTCAATCGCTTTACTTCTTCACCACCGTCATCACCCTTTCGTAACTCAGCCCCGTGAAAATCCCAATCGCCCCAGCATCGCCTTGCAAGTTGGAGATGATACTGCTCGGTTGCCCGAAGGGGTTCCCATTGGAGCTGATGGAATTGAACGTACTTTCCCAAAAGTCGAAATACGCCCTTTCGATATGGAAGATGGTGTTGTAGAGCGTATCGCCCTCCTTGAATTCATAGCCGGTGCCAAAGACGATGGTGCTGTTGTCCACATAATCATCATTGGTAGTGAAATCCTGGTTAGGGATGGAGTCTATCAGCGAATTTTGGTGAATCATGCGGCGGTAGAAATCTACCGTCGTGGGGTCATCAGAGATGTACGTCAGGCAGCGGGCAAGGGTGTCCCTTTCCACATCGAACTCGACCACGATACTGTCAATCGGCACGACGGGAAGCAGCCTCGTCGTAGCGGTGATCGTCTTGCCGTCGGGCGTGGTTATTTTCAGTGAAAAATCGTGGTCGTATTCCATTGGCACCAGCGCTGGGTTGGTATAGTTATAAAGCTTGAAGGTGGTGGGGTTGATGGTCGGATTGTTTGCCAGCAAGTAGTCCACACCATCGTGGGTGATGGTCACTTCGGCGCTGTCCACCACGATATTGCTGACGAAATTCAGTAAGTCACTCGGGAATGGCTCGAAATACGGCGTGCTTTTCGTCAGCAGCAGACTGAACGGCTGCCCCGGTTCCAGGTAGCACTCCACCACGTACTGCGGCTCGTAAGCGGGCAGTTCGAGGTTGATTTCTTTTTCCAAATTGCCACAACTGGACAAGTAAAAAGTAAAAAGTAAAAAGTAAAAAGTGGTGGAGAAAAAATTCAGTCCGGTCAATTTATTTATCTGAGATTTCATGTCTGAAAACATTTTTTTTGATTGAAAAATGGGCCTCCAACTCGAAACCCGAAACTCATACCTCAAAACTTGAAGTTCCAAGTCAGCGACCCGATAATCGGGAACAGTGACACCTGCTTCGCAGCCAGCCCCGTCGGAACGGCCAGTGGGGATTCCAACGGATCAACGCCCTCGGCGTACTGCGGCTCAATGTAGAGGAAGAAGGCGTTGCGGCGGTTCGTCACATTGTAGAAGCTGAGGTTTAGGTCGCTCTCGCCCCACTTCGGGAACATTTTATACGTGACCCCCAAATCGGAGCGGAAAAAATACGGCAACCGGAAGGCGTTACGTTCGCCATAAATCGGCGTAACCGGCTGAAAATCAGCGCCATAAACGTCCTGAAAAGCGAACCGACCAACGGGCAACCAAGTTCGGTCGCCGCTACCGTAAATTGCTGTACCAGATATGTTCCAGCGTTTGCCGAGGTCGTACATCAGCACCAGCGAAAAGTCATTTCGGCGGTCGTATCGGGGAAAGAAATACTTGCCATCGCCAGCGAAAACCTTGGTGTCGTCAATTGGCACGAAGTCGCCCCGCTTCACCAGTGCCAGCGTGTAGCCTACCCAGCCCCGGAGGTCGCCCTCCTGTTTCTCGATGCCCAGCTCCATGCCGTAGCCATAGCCCTTGCCGATGGCAAATTCGTTCTCCAAATTGTCGTTGGCAAAAAGCTGTGCGCCGTCCACGAAGTCCACTTGGTTGCGAAGCCATTTCACGTAGTACTCATTGGTCACGAGGTACTGTTTGCCCAGCAATTTCTCCACGCCGATGGCAAACTGGTCACTGTGCTGCGGCTTGATTTGCTTGGTACTTGGGTACCAAATATCCGTCGGGAGCGAGATGCCGGAGGTAGAAACCAAGTGCTGGTACTGGTACATGCGGGCGTAGCTAGCCTTGAACGAAAGGTCGGTGTTCACGTTGTAAACCGCTGCCGCACGAGGCTCGAAGCCCACATAAAAATGTTTGTTGGCGAAGCCAGAAACCCGCACCCCGGCGTTCAGTTTCACGTGGTTTCCAATGCTCATTTCGTCGCCAAAATAGGTGGCAAGGGAGTAGGCCGTGAAGTCGTTGCCGCCAGAAAAAGTTACTTTTCCGTCATCGCTACCAGCTTTGAGGCGGCCCACGCCGAAGCTGTGGTGCGTCACGCTGCCGCCGTAACGCAGAATATGGCGGTCGCTGAGGCTATAATAAAAATCGGATTTCAGGTTGGCATCCTGCACATCGGAGCCGATTTTGAAGGAAAACCCTGTGAGCTTTGTCTCGATGTTATAGTCGTAATCTGAGAAAGTAAAGGTCAGGTTGTGAAACAGTTTTGGGGAGAAAACATGGTTCCAGCGGGCAGTGCCCGTCTTGTTCCCCCAACTGAAATTGAAGTCAAAAAAATCGCCGTTGAAGCCGAACACGTCACGCCCAAAATAGCCGCTGAGGTAGAGGCGGTCTTTTTCGCTCAAATCAAAATTGACCTTCGTGTTCAGGTCGTAAAAATAGTAGTCGGGGATGGGGTTGTAGTCGGGGTTGTCATCCTTCGCCTTGTTGATTTGACGGGTAAAAATATCGGCGTAGGTGCGCCGCCCACTCACGATGAACGACGATTTGTCCTTCTGAATCGGCCCTTCCAAAGTCAAGCGGGAGCTGATGAGGCCGAGGCCGCCCGTGCCGGCGAAGCGCTGATTGTTGCCATCCTTCATCCGAACGTCTATGACCGAGGAGAGGCGCCCGCCATACTGCGCCGGAAAGCCGCCTTTGTAGAGTTTG
>JAHEAS010000191.1 GCA_024642645.1 Saprospirales bacterium
CACCCGTTGTTTTTGGTGGTTGCTAATGCTGGGGTTAACCACAGTGTCGGGCATCATTTCATCCAAAAAAACATGAAGCCCCCCTTCACGGTAAAGCATTTCAACATAGCGGTTTGAACGTCGAGCCTTGCTCTGTTCCAAAATGTTGCGGTCGTAGTTGGAGGTAAAATGGTTCACCGCCCGCTGTTTAACGATGGTGTCCGTCCAGACGGAATCCACCTGGGACATCGCCACGCTGTCCAATACATTGGCGATGAGGGAATCGGCGTGGAGTCGCATCTCAGTGCCGTCTCTGAAACGGATGATGTTGTCGAAATGGTGGATATAGTCTTCTAGGTAACCCGTTTTCCGGTTGTACACGCCCGTTTCATCCGAAACGAAGCCAAACCATGTGGAGTCAATTGCCACAGGTTGGCGCTCGCTGGCGTGTGGCGTGTGCGTCACTTGTACCAATTCGCCCTTACTCGTGAAACCGATGGAATCGAGGTTTAGGTAAAAAATGTCAAAATTCTGGATGGGGAGTACCGAGTCGAGTAGGACGATGGAATTCAGGGAGTCGGGCCGATTGGAGGCGAAGAGGATGCCTCGCTGACCCCGCACCTGCACATAGCTGGCATCGAGGTCATCCCAAACGTCCGTGGTCAGGCGCTGCGCCTGGCGGTTTAGGGTAAAATAGAGAAATAGGTCCGACTGTCCCCGCACCGCTGCGGATAGCACTAGGTCGTTTGGCCCCACATAGTCCATACTGTAAATCCGCTGGAACTGTGTGGACATGAGGTCGGTGGTTTTTTCTTTGGTTAACACATTGTATCTCAATAACTTAACGATGTCACGCTTCTCGTACATCACGGCCAGTTCCTGATTTGTCGGGCTCCAGGAGAGCAGGGGGTAGTTGTAGTCGGTGGCTTGGATTGCGTTACGAGAGCCGCTTTTAAAAATCAGCTTGCGTTCGCCCGTATTAAGGTCTTGAATCCAGACACATGCTTTGCCAATTTCGTTGCTGACATAGGCGATTTTGAGACCGTCTGGACTAATTTTCAACTGGTTGATGGGCAGTTTCTTCTTGTTTTTGATGACGACTTCTTTCCCAGTTGGTTGGCCAAATTCCTTCGCCTCGGCCTCGTAGCGTTTTTGGAAAAAGCTGTACCAACCTTTGGTGGTATTGAAATAGGTATTGCCCAGTACGTATAAAAAACCGCTCTCGATGCTGCGGTTGATGCGGGTGAGGTACAACAGGTTGGACACCGTGGAGTGGCCGTAGTGCTGGTTGATATAGTACCAAAGTGCATGGCCCGCCAGCTTTGGATGCGCATCGGCCATTGCCTCGAAGTCTTCATATTTGCCCGAAAGAAACACGTCTCGCAATTGGTTGTCGAGTTCCGTGGTCCATTCCTCACCAACGTAGGAGATGAGGCCGTCCTTGAACCATTCTGGCAGGTTCATCATAACGGCGTTCTGCACGATTTCCTGGAGGTTGGAACCAAAGAGCATGGCATTGAGATACACGGAGGCAACGCCCTCCCGCACCTGCCTCCGCAGGTCGTTGTGGTCGCCATTGAAATACACGAACATTTTGTTGCCCACGATTTTCGTCTGGCCACCAGAGTTCATGAAGGCTTCTTCGCTGCCGATATTGCTCTGCTTCAGGTCTGTCAGGTCGGTATAGACGATGATTTCGATTTTGTCGTTCATCCGATGCTCCAAAATGCCCTGGATTTCAAAGAAATCGTACTCAGCCATCTGCACCACTGCCTGTCCGATGAGGCGGCCTTCGCCGTACCAATAGGTGATGAAGTTGCGGCTCTCGTACTGCGACCACTCAGCAAAGTCGTTGTTGAATTGCACCCGGTTTTTGCCAAACTCGGTTTGCGTAGTTTGGCCATAGGCCACCGAGGCCATTGCCAGAAGGAGGAGAAGTGGGTAAATTATTCGCATGGCGCAAGAGAAATATTAGTGGTCGAAAATAAAGCAGCGAAGCCTTTTACTTTGTATTGAACGCTATCAGCGGCGCTGGCATGTGTGTTTTTATAAAAATGTTTATCAAAAACCTCTCCGTCACTCGAAGATTGGGCGTTTCAAAAAGAAACCAAACCAAATGAACCCCTCAAACGCCTTCCCTAAATTACTATCTTCGCCGCTGATTTCAATAAAAAAGGCAATTTAAGCTAGTCAGCAGACAAAAACCCGTTGCCTTGCAAATTAATAAGCAAATGCCCGCCACCATCGTCATTTTTACCTTCAATCCATTTCAGGAAAACACCTATGTCGTTTTTGACGAAACGAAAGACTGCGTCATCATTGACCCTGGTTGTTTCGAGGCGCATGAACGCATCGAACTGGACAATTTTATTATTGAAAACAACTTAAACCCCGTTCGGTTGCTGAATACCCACTGTCACTTAGACCATGTGTTCGGCAATGCCTTCGTAAATCGCACCTGGGGGCTGGAGCTGGAAATTCACCGGGGCGAACTGCCCGTGCTGGAATCCGTGCCACAGGTCAGCAAATTTTATGGTGTTCCGATGGGCGAGCCATCGCCAAAGCCCGGCAGATTCATCGAAGAGGGGGAGATAATTGCCTTCGGCAACACGAAACTGGAGGCGATTCTGACGCCCGGCCATTCACCTGCCAGCCTGTCGTTTTACAATAAAGAGGATGGCTTGCTCATCGCTGGTGATGTGCTGTTTCAAGGCAGCATTGGTCGCACGGACCTGCCCGGCGGCGACCACGATACGCTCATTTCCAGCATCAAAACCAAGCTGCTACCGCTGGGCGATGATGTGAAGGTTTTCCCAGGCCACGGGCCTTCCACCACCATTGGTTTTGAGCGGGAGAATAATCCGTTTTTATAGACAATAGACGAGAGACATTAGAAATTAAATGGCCTTTGGGGTAAATTTTCCTGGCCATTTCTTCAAAAAAGAAAGCCGCTCCTGTTCTCAGAAGCGGCTTCTTAATAATTGAATTAGTATGAAATTATCACTTGGTTAGCTCCGATGCTTGGTTCGAAGCTTTTCTATTGTTTTACCTTCAATCCCCCATAGTTAAGGTTAGCCCGGATGGCGCTGCGGGCGTTTTGGGTGCCTGCATGACCTTTCACCTCATGGGACGTTCCTTTTTCTTTTTCGTAGGTAACCACCAGCCCAGTTGGATAGGCGATACCGGCAAAGCTGGCGTTGGCATCCAGTGTGTAGCTTGCTCCGTCTTCCACACCGATTTTAAAGTCAGAGTATTTGCCAACCAGATTGATTTTTGAAAAACCCTTGGAAACATGGGTAATGCGAAGGCCGCCATACATGAGGTCGAAGTCGCCATTGTCCACCAATTGGTCTATCTTGTAATCGGTGTACTGTCCAGCGGCCTTGATGCTTTCTGCACTGCCTACGGTCAGGTTGCCGTATTTTGATGTGCAATCCAAACGGGCCACTTTCACCAGGTCGAACTCGTCGTAACGGGATTCGGCGTTTATATCTGCACCGTTCGTTACCGTCAGTTTTGAGTACTTAGAGGTTAGGTTAACGTTGCGAACATCATAGAATTTCAGTTTGCTGTATGAAACGTTCACCGCCGCATCGCCCGATTTCATTACTGTTCCATTGCCATAATCGAGGTTAAGCGTGAGGTTCGCACCTACGCCATCCAGTTGAAAACTGCCGTATTTTACGTCCATTTTTACCCTGCTCGTTAATGGGGCTACTGTTGCGTCGCCGTACTTGTTGCTCAGGTCGAGCGCAGCAGTTGTAGGCATATAGACTTGGTAGTTGATTTGGAATTCGGTGCGTTCGTTGTACCCAAAATTGAACCATGAACGCTTGTTCGACTCAATGATCGTCTCCGCCTTCACGAAGCTGTCATCGTTGGAAAAGTCGATACGGATTCGGTCGAAGACGGTTTGCGCCTGCGATTCGCTGCCAGCTTTCACGACGATGGTCACCTCTATTTTCGCCCGGTTTTTGTCCCAGGTTTTCACGTCTATCTTACCATATTTATTGACGAGGTTCACCGTACCGTTTGCGTTCAGCGGGAATTCTTTCTTGATGGTTTTGGTGTAATCCTGCCCATTGGGGTCAAGCTGCACCTGTTGTGGACTGGGTTGATTGTCTGACTGCGGCACAGGTTCACCCGGCGTGAAGCCATAAAGCAGCATGCCAAAGCACAGGGCCGCTACCCAAAACAATTGATTTTTAAAGACTAACTTCATTGTCTGTTGAATTTAAGTTTGTAGGATTTGTTGGGTTAACTTTTTCGACTTTTTCCAGCACCTGTTCAAGAATACTTATTTTGGTTTGATAAGTCTCAATCATGGCCTGTACTATTTTCTCTTCAGCACCTTCAGGGGCATTTTCAAGTTCGTGCTTCAGTTGGTTGTAGGTCTCGTCCAACTCTTGAATATCAGCTTTCACGACGCCATCCTGTTTGTAGCTGGCGAGCTTAGCCAGTTTTTCTTCCACCTGAGAGCTAAAATAACGCTCCATCTCGGCATGTTCCGGAGATACATCGGCGAGTGACTCAACAGACTTGGAGGAGTTGGTCAAATAGGCACCGCCCAAACCACCGGCCGTCACCAACACCAGTACGGCAGCCGCCACGCGCAGCCGCTTCATCCAAACCACCCGGGCACTTGGCCGCTGGCTATCGAGGTGTCGGTCGAGGTTCGCCCAGACATCAAGGCTTGGCACCCCGCTGTCAAAGTCGGACCTGTTTTCCCGAATAAATTTTTCTAAATTATCCATTTCTCTTTTTTCGTTTTTTTAATGGCCGCCATCCACTACCAACTGCTGCCCTTCCAATAGTTCCCTAAGCTTTTTCCTGGCTCGGCTGAACTGCGATTTTGAAGTAGCCTCCGTGATGTCCAGTATCTCGCCAATTTCCTTGTGGTCGTAGCCCTCCATTGTGTAAAGGCTGAAAACCACCCGGTAACCGTCCGGTAATCTGGAAATTGCACCATTGATGGCCTTCACGTTCAGGTGCGTTTCATTCACAGGCTCATGATC
The DNA here is from genome assembly GCA_024642645.1 of Saprospirales bacterium. Lineage (GTDB taxonomy): Bacteria > Bacteroidota > Bacteroidia > Chitinophagales > Saprospiraceae > UBA6168. The sequence goes on from JAHEAS010000191.1 coordinate 4,995, forward strand.
TGGTACATGGTGGAAGCGGTCATCCAGTGTTTCAATTTTTAACTTTCGCTTTTTTAAAAAATTGATGCAATTATTGACAACAATCCGCTTGATCCAAGCCCCAATGGTGGACTCGAAGCGGAAGCTTTCCATTTTTGAGTAAACGTCAATGAACGATTGTTGCAGCAAATCCTCGGCATCAAGGCTATTGTTCACCATTCTGAGGCATACGTTGTACATCGCCTGTGAGTACAGCCTGTACAAATCGAACTGCGCCTTCCGGTTCCCCTTCATGCAGTCCTCGACGATGTCCCGATGGGTGCTGCCGTAGTCCAAATTCAGTTAGTTTACGGTCATAAGTGACAGGAGATATGCAAAGTGGTTGCACGAAAAAGCGGTGAGAACTGAAGGAAAGTTTGGTTTGGGGTAAAAAATGGTGGGCTCACTCCTCTTCGTCATTCGCATCCTTGCGGTCACGGAGCTTTATGTCGTCCACTTTTTCGTTCAAAAACTGGTTCAGCCGCTCGATGTTCAAGTTCGAGCTGAGTTCGCCAAAGGCGTTGATTTTGATGTCGAAGCCCTTGAGTTCATCGTGAACTTTTGGGGGCTTTTTTTCGGTGGGTTTGGATTTTTTTGCCATAAAATGGGTTTGTGGTTCGTTGATTTTTGGTTTCTAGGTAATGACTTGCAGCCTCTCCCAAAAACCAAGAACCAAGAACCAAATTAACCGACTTGGGCGTCAAAATAATTGAACGCCTTCGTCAGCCTGTCGATTGTCCGCTCGTTGCCCAACAATTCCATCATTTCGTACACTCCCGGCCCTTGCATGGTGCCAGCCAATGAAAGGCGCAAAATCGGCATCACCTCGCCCGGTTTCAGGCCACGGTCGGTCATAAATGCCTTTACAGCCTCCTCCAACGGTTCTGCCACGAACGTTAGCTGTGCCTTCAGATGTTCGGCAAGTGCTTCAAATACAGGCCGGATTTCTGGCTTCCATCGTTTTACAACCACCTCATTATCAAATGTTTGCACATCGCCAAAGAGGTAGCTGGCCTGCTCCACGAGGTCGGGCAGGAAGGTCGCACGGCCCTTCATCAAGTGGCAAACTTGGGCTAGGTATTCATCAGAAACTTGATAGCCCTTCGCATCGGCCAGCGGCCACACCAATGCTGCTAATTCAGCGGCAGCGGCAGAATGAAGGTACTGTTGGTTGTACCATTTCGCCTTGTCGTAATCGAAGCGGGCACCACTCTTGCTTATTTTTTCGATGGAAAATGCTTCGCAAAGTTCCGCCAAACTGAAAATTTCCTGCTCCGTGCCGGGGTTCCAGCCGAGGAACGCCAAGAAGTTGATGACTGCCTGCGGCAAAAAACCAAATTCCCGGAAGCCCCGGAAACTGTCCTCCTCCGTCTCGGCATCCCAGCCTAACGGAAATACCGGCATTCCGAACTTGGCGCCATCTCGCTTGCTCAACTTCCCCTTGCCGTCCGGCTTCAAAATTAGCGGCAGGTGTGAAAAATCCGGCATCGTCGCCGCCCAGCCGAAAGCCCGGTAAAGCAGCACGTGGTGGCCTGTGCTCGGTAGCCATTCTTCGCCCCGAATGACGTGCGTGATTTCCATCAAATGGTCATCCACGATATTGGCGAGATGATACGTCGGCATCCCGTCCGACTTCATCAGCACCTTGTCATCCAGCTCGCTGGTATGGAAACTTACCTCCCCCGAATCAAATCGGTGAACGTAACCGTCTCATTTTCAGGCACTTTCAGTCGGATGACGTAGTCTTC
>JAHEAS010000192.1 GCA_024642645.1 Saprospirales bacterium
CATTAACATCGGCATGGCCACGGCACTGCCGAGCGGCAACCTCATCGTGCCCGTCATCAAAAACGCCAACACGATGAACCTCGTCGGCCTCACCAAGGCCGTGAACGACCTCGCTGGCCGTGCCCGAATTGGCAAACTGAAACCCGAGGAAATACAGGACGGCACCTTTACCCTCACCAACGTTGGCACCTTCGGCAACGTGATGGGTACCCCAATCATCAACCAACCGCAAGTGGCCATCATGGCCGTGGGCGCTATCCGCAAGAAGCCCGCCGTGGTGGAAACGGAGTACGGTGATTTGATTGCCGTTCGGCAAATGATGTTCCTCTCCATGAGCTACGACCACCGGGTGGTGGATGGGTCACTGGGCGGTTCCTTCATCCGCCGGGTCGGGGATTATTTGGAGCAGTTTGATGGAAAAAGAGAGGTTTAAAAGGTATGAGGTATGAGGTATTTTAACCACTGCGAAGCTTATGAAATTTGATAAAACAAAGCTGCTGTTGTTTGCCCTGTTGGTGTTCTTCTCAGTCGGTTGTGACCGGGTGACGAAGGACCTGGCGAAGGCCCACCTTGATGGACTGGGTGAGTTTTCCTACTTGGGCGATACATTCCGATTGGTGTACGTGGAGAATCCCGGCGCTGCGATGAGCTTCGGTGCCGATTGGAATCCCGATGTCAAATTTTGGATACTCAGCCTTTTGCCGATGATTGTGCTCGGCTTGGTACTCGGTTTTGTTTTGAAAAATATCAACAGCCTCCGATTGGTTCATATTACGGGCCTCGGCCTCATCATCGCTGGTGGCATGGGCAATCTCCTCGACCGCTTTTTCAACAACAGCCTCGTACCTGATTTTATGAACCTTGGCGTGAACAGTGTCCGAACGGGCATTTTCAACGTGGCGGATGTTTGCATTACGACGGGCATCATTATCACGCTGTTTTTTTACAGAAGCATGGAGCGAGCGACGGCCTAGCGGCTGGCTAACCACTCCTTAAACACTGCCTCTACTTCCGGCCCGTTCCAGTTTGCCTCCAAATCCTTGATGTCCAGCATTTTCTTAAACAACTGCTCGTGGTGCGTTACCTCCGCCAGTGCTTGGCTGTAAGGCACGTGACTGAAACTCACCATTGAGTAAACCGATTGAAACTCCTTTGGGAATTTCTCGTGCAGGTACTTTTCAATTTTTTTCCAAAGTAGAAACTGGGGGTCGGCCACTTTGTCCCGCATTTCGATGAAATTGAGCAGGGCGAGGTCAGCGATGGCGTTGGCGTCCTCCGGCCGGTTGGCGTTGAACTCCTCCATGATAGCCGGCCAGTCCTCATCGTACTTGTCCATCAGGCTATCGAGAATAGTGCAGTCCTCGAAACCAGCGTTCATGCCCTGCCCGAAGAACGGCACAATGGCATGACTGGCGTCGCCAATCAGCAGAATTTTGTGACGGTAGTGCCAAGGATTGCAGCGCACGGTGACGAGCGCCGAGGTCGGATTTTCCATGAAATCCTGCACAAGCGTTGGCATCAGTGGAATCACATCGGGGAAGTATTTTTCGAAGAAAGCCATGACTTCCGCCTTGGTCTGCAGCTTCTCGAAACTAACCTCACCTTCGAACGGAAGGAACAAAGTACAGGTAAAACTGCCATCGAGATTGGGCAAAGCAATGAGCATAAAATTGCCCCGGGGCCAGATATGAAGGGCGCCAGTACCCATTTTATGGCTACCGTCCTCATTGGGGAGTATGGCCAATTCCTTGTAGCCAGACTCGATATAATGCTGGGAATAGTTAAAGCGAGGCAGCTTTTGGAGGCTGTTTCGAACGGGCGAAAAAGCACCGTCTGTTCCAAAAATAAGGTCACTTTCGATGGCATAACGCACGCCTGTATTGGTATCTTCAAAGAGGATGGCGCTGTTTTCGAGGTCAACGCCCCGGCATGCCTGGTTGAAGTGGAAGCGCACCTGCTCGAACTCGTCGGCGATGTTCACCAGCTCAATGTTCAGCCCGCCACGGGACACAGAGTAGATGGCTTGACCCTCTTCGCCATAAGCTTGAAAAGTGAGCGACCCGTCCGTGCCGTGCATCATGCGCCCCGGCATGGGGATGGCCACCGCTTCGATTTTCTGGCGGATGCCTGCTATCTCCACGGCCTTCCAGCCCCGTTCACTCATCGCTAAGTTGATGGAGCGACCACCGATGTAGCCCGCCTGCCGGAAGTCAGAGCGGCGTTCGTACACATCAACGGTATAGCCTCGTTTTGCCAAAATCACTGCCCAGAGTGCACCAACCAAGCCTGCGCCAACGATGACTGCGTTCTTTTCGTTTTTCATGATTCAATTTTCTTTGCCCCAAAACTATATGGTTTTTCGTGAAAATTGCCCGCCCAATTGCTATTCTTGCACATGTTTATACTTCATCTAAACGAGTACGATGTTTCTATCGGTGAAATGGGGCAACCACTTCAGGAGTTGGTGGCCACTGGCAATTTTACCAAAATCGCTGTTCTGGTGGACAATAACACTTACCGCCATTGCCTTCCATATTTTCTGCAAAACATTGATTTTGAAGTAGTTGTCATCGAGGTGCTCGCCGGAGAGTTGCAAAAAGGCATTGATACCTGCCGCTTCATCTGGTTAGAAATGATGCGCCTTGGCCTTGACCGCCGCTCGCTGCTCATCAACTTGGGTGGAGGTGTCATCGGCGATATGGGCGGATTCTGCGCCGCCACCTATTTGCGTGGGATTGACTTCGTACAAGTACCAACCACACTGCTATCGCAAGTGGACGCCTCGGTCGGCGGTAAGTTGGGCATTGATTTTAATGGGGTTAAAAACAGCATTGGTGTCTTTCAAAACCCGAAGGCGGTGCTGGTTGACCCGACGTTTTTGAAAAGCTTGCCCCTCTCGGAAATCCGTAGCGGCTTCGCCGAAGTGTTCAAACATGCGCTCATCGCCGATGCCGGGCAATGGCGTAATTTGCAGAAAATCAACGATTTAATGACCGTAGACTGGGTGGCTTGCCTCGCTCCATCCTTGTCCATTAAAAAACGCATCGTGGAGGAAGACCCCACAGAAAAGGGTATCCGCAAGGCACTGAACTTTGGGCATACGATAGGTCATGCGGTTGAAAGCGTTTCGATTGCGGATTGGGGATTTCGGATTTCGGATTTGCCCCTGCCCCCTAAAATGGAACCTATTGAGGGAAGTGTCGGGCTATCCTCGACATCTGGTAGGGGTACCGATGATTTAAATTCTGTGGGTTCCCCTTTAGGGGTCAGGGGTGCAATGTCCCATGGTGAAGCCGTAGCCCTTGGCATCATCTGCGAATGCTGGTTGTCGCATAAGGTGCTTGGGCTTCTGGAGGCAGACCTTATGGAGATAGTTGCCTTTGTGAAACGGTTTTACCCACACTATTCGATTGCGGAGGGTGATTTTCCAGCCATTTTTGATTTGATGAAAAAAGACAAGAAAAATGTGAGCAGCCGTATCAATTTCACGCTGCTACCAGCTATTGGCGAGGCAAGGATTGACCAGTACTGCGAAGTGGGGATGATTGAGGAGAGTTTGCGGTTTTATATGTCATTGGAACAGGGATAAGTAGTTTGTCTTACAAGATGGCAAGTTATAGCTGAATTGAATGCAGAAAATCAAGAACTGGCAAGCCGTGTTGCAACCAATCCTTACCCCGAATGTTGAATATCCCACTCAAAATTTTACTTTTGCAAAGCCAATTTTCATCACCAAATATTTCCAAATTCAGGATAAAGTATGAGCAACAAAACCGCCTTCTACGACCGCTTCGTTGACCGCCACATCGGTCCGAACCATGAGGAAACACAAGAAATGCTGAACACCATCGGTGTTTCCAGCCTCGACCAATTGATTGACGAGACTGTACCGCAGACCATCCGCCGCCAAGGCGAATTGAACTTGCCTGTAGCGCAGTCCGAGTTCGAGTACCTGCGGGAACTCAAGGAGGTAGCCGACATGAACAAGGTCTTCAAGACCTACATCGGACAGGGCTATTTCGGCACCATCACCCCGTCGGTCATCTTGCGCAACATCTTCCAGAACCCAGGGTGGTACACGCAATACACGCCATACCAAGCTGAAATCTCGCAGGGCCGCCTCGAAGCCATCCTCAATTTCCAGACGATGGTGAGCGACCTGACCGGGTTCCCCATCGCCAACGGCAGCCTCCTCGATGAGGGCACGTCTGCCGCCGAAGCAATGGCCATGTTTTTCAACGTAAAAAACAAAAAGGCGAAAGCCGACCCCGCCAATATCTTCTACGTGGACGAAAACGTGCTCGACGCCACGATTGACGTGCTGCTAACACGGGCCAAGCCGATGAACATCGAAGTAGTCGTCGGCGACTGGAAGTCCTTTGATTTTGGGGAAAAATGCTTCGGCGTACTGCTCCAATACCCCGGTAAGAACGGCATGGTGGACGACTTCCGGGCATTCACCGAGCAATGCAATGCCAACGAAATCTACGTGACCGTGGCCACTGACCTGCTCGCCCTCGCCGTGCTGAAATCCCCCGCCGAATGGGGCGCCGACTGTGCTGTGGGCAACTCCCAGCGCTTTGGAGTGCCGATGGGTTACGGCGGGCCACATGCCGCATTTTTTGCAACAAAAGAAGACCACAAACGCATCATCCCCGGCCGCATCATCGGTGTGTCGGTGGACTCGCACGGCAAGCCAGCCTTGCGCATGGCGCTCCAAACACGGGAGCAGCACATCCGCCGGGAGAAGGCGACGTCCAATATTTGCACCGCACAGGCGCTGCTGGCCATCATGGCGGGGATGTACGCCGCTTGGCACGGACCGAAGGGCATCCGGGCCATTGCAGAGCGGGTGAATACGTTTGCGCAGATTTTGGATAAAAATATTGCGAAGCTCGGCTATAATCAACTGAATACCAATTACTTCGATACGGTTCGGTTCGCAACGGACGACGCCACCGCCGAGCACGTCCGCCATTTGGCGAATGCCGCCGAAATCAATTTCCACTACGTGGACGGTGCGGTGCAAATCACCCTTGATGAAACCGTAACCGAGGAAGACGCCGACCTCATCGTCAGCATTTTTGCGCAAGCAAAAGACATGGATGCCACGGTAGATTTTGCCGCCGCCAATGGCCTGAACCTACCCGCCCCCCTCGTACGGGAGTCGGAGTACCTGACGCACCCGGTCTTCAACAGCTATCGCACCGAGTCGCAGATGATGCGCTACATCAAACGGTTGGAGAGCAAGGATTTGTCATTGACGCATTCCATGATTTCGCTCGGAAGCTGCACGATGAAACTGAACGCTGCCTCGGAACTTTTCCCAGTGAGCTGGCCAGAATTTGCGAATCTGCACCCGTTTGCACCGCAAGACCAAACCGAAGGCTACCGGGAAATCTTCCGGGAATTGGAGGCTTATTTGAGTGAAATAACTGGCTTCACGGCCTGCTCGCTACAGCCGAACTCCGGCGCTCAGGGCGAATACGCTGGCCTGATGACCATTCGGGCGTACCACGAAGCACGGGGCGAAAACCACCGCAAAGTGGCGCTCATCCCATCTTCAGCACATGGCACGAACCCTGCCAGTGCAGCCATGGCAGGCATGGACATCATCGTGACAGCCTGCGACGAGCGCGGCAATGTTGACTTCAACGACCTTCAAGCGAAAGCCGAGCAGCACAGCGCCAACCTCGCTTGCCTGATGATTACTTATCCCAGTACGCACGGGGTCTTTGAGACGGGAATCAAGAAAATATGCCAACTGATTCATGACCACGGCGGCTTGGTTTACATGGACGGAGCGAACATGAACGCACAGGTCGGCCTGACCAGCCCCGGTATCATCGGGGCGGACGTGTGCCACCTGAACCTGCACAAGACCTTCGCCATTCCGCACGGCGGCGGCGGCCCCGGCATGGGCCCAATTTGTGTAAATGATAAACTAGCGCCGTACCTGCCTTCGCACCCGATGGTTCGCACGGGCGGGGAGATGGGGATTAGCGCCGTGAGCGCAGCGCCTTGGGGCAGCGCCAGCATCCTGCTCATCAGCTACGGTTATATTCGGATGCTGGGTAAAAAAGGCGTGACCGATGCTACTCGTTATGCCATTCTGAACGCCAACTACATGAAGGCAAGGTTGGAGGGCGCTTTCCCGATTTTGTACAGCGGCGAAAACGGCCGTGCCGCCCACGAGATGATTGTGGACGTGCGCCCGTTCAAGCAGTTCTGCTCCGCCGAAGACATCGCCAAGCGCCTGATGGACTACGGTTTCCATGCGCCCACGCTGAGCTTCCCCGTGGCTGGTACGCTGATGGTGGAACCCACCGAGAGCGAGGACAAGGCCGAACTCGACCGCTTCTGCGACGCCCTGCTGGAAATCCGCAAAGAGATTGATGAAATCGCCAATAGCGACTACGACCACGATAACAACGTGCTGCACAATGCGCCGCACACCGTCCATGTCATCACTGCCAACGAGTGGAACCTACCTTATGCCCGTGAAAAGGCCGCTTTCCCATTGCCGTACCTGCGGGAAGGACGGAAGTTCTGGGCAACTGTAGGCCGTGTGGATGGTGGTTATGGGGATAGGAATTTGGTTTGTGTTTGTCCGCCTATTGAGGCGTATGTAACGGAGGAAGTGTAGCCCGGAAATCCTTTCCGGGTTTGTCGGTCCCGAAAAATATTTTCGGGGCACGTGACGGGGAGGGTCTGGAAGCAAGCCCTCCCCGTTGTTTTTTACGATAAA
>JAHEAS010000193.1 GCA_024642645.1 Saprospirales bacterium
GCGAAGTGCCCGCCGTGAAAGTGTTGGCTTGGCGGATGCTTGACCACCTGCGCCCTGCGGGCTGTCCCGCCGAACTGATTGACATGCTCTACTTCGATGATGAAATGCTGGCCTGGGCAAAGTCAGGACAAGCCGCCGCCGACCAGGAACCCGTGCAAAAGCACGTGGATAGCAATGGCGTAGAACTGGAAAACGGCGACACGATAGTTTTGACTAAAGACCTCGATGTGAAGGGCGCCAGCTTCGCCGCCAAGCGGGGCACTGCCGTCCGCAATATCCGGCTGGTGTTTGACAACCCAGAGCAGATAGAAGGCAAGGTGAACGGGCAGCAAATTGTGATTTTGACGAAGTATGTGAAGAAGTAGGGAGAAAAATTGAAAATAGAGAATTGAAAATTGGATGGAAGAATCAAGCTTGCCATGTTTCTAAAACTTGGCAAGTCTTCGTCAAATCTCCTTAGTCCACTATCTTCGCTTCATGCCGAAGCGCTATTCCCAACCTAAGATTCAAGTTCCCCGCTTCGCTGAAGAAGCCGGCTTCTACACCACCCCGCAGCGGTCGGCGATGATGAGCCGCATCCGCTCAACCAACTCGAAGCCGGAAGTGGCGCTGCGCAAGGCGCTTTGGCACTGCGGCTACCGCTACCGTTGCCACGACAAGCGGCTGCCCGGCAAGCCTGACCTTGTGTTTGCGAAGCAAAAAACCGTGGTGTTCGTAGATGGCGACTTCTGGCACGGATACGACTGGCGGCACAAACGGGAGAAAATCAAAAGCAACGCCGCCTTCTGGATTCCGAAAATCGAGCGGAACATGCAGCGTGACTGGGAAGTGAACGCCCAACTTGAATCGCTTGGCTGGCGGGTGGTTCGCATTTGGGAGCATGAACTGAAAAAGGCAGAGTTTGGGGCTACTGTATATCGAATTATCCGGCTACTGGGCGAAGCTGGCGGCCAAATCGAGTTCCTCTTAAGCGATGAATGAACAAATCCGCAGACCTTTCATACCTCATACCTCCAAATCCTCCATGCGCTGCTTTTCGTACTGCTCGTAGTAGTAGCCCCGTTTTTGCAATAGTTCCGTATGTGTTCCTTCCTCTACGATTCGACCATCGCCGAGCACGATGATTTTATCAAATTCCAACAGCGAATAAATGCGGTGAGTGATGATAATGGCCGTTTTGTCGGCGATGTCGTTGCCAAGGTAGCCGAGGATTCGCTTTTCCGTGTTCGTGTCCACTGCACTGAGGCAGTCGTCGAGGAGTACGATGTCCGGCTGCTTGACGAGCGCCCGGGCGATACTGACCCGTTGCTTTTGGCCGCCGCTGAGCGTGACGCCCCGCTCGCCCACCACTGTTTCGAAGCCCTCCGGCAGTTCTGCGATTTCGTCGTAGATAGCAGCATGTTTGGTGAAAGTCTCCACCATTTCCTGAGAAGCATCCGGCCTGCCGAAGCGCACATTATTGCTTACACTGTCCGAAAAAAGAAACACATCCTGCGGCACATAGCCGATTCGCTGGCGCAAACGGCTCAGGTCGTGCTGCCGAATGTCCATCCCTTCCACCATGATTTTCCCTTCGGTAACGTCGTAAAGCCGCACCAAAAGGTCGGCGATGGTGGACTTGCCGCTGCCCGTTCGCCCGATAATGGCCAACTTTTGCCCGGGTTGCAACTCGAAACTGATGTTGCGAAGCGCCACAATGCCCGTGTCTGGGTAGGTGAAAGAGACGTTGTCGAAAATAATGGCCCCACCCCGAGCCTCTCCTGCTAAATTGGACGAAACTAAGTCGCCTCCTAAGTTTCCAGAGACCTGCCCCCTTCCCTTTGGGGAGGGCCGGGGTGGGGCTATCTCCGGCTTTATGCTCAGAAATTCATTGATGCGTTTTTGCGAAGCAGCCGCCTGCTGTATGAGTGAGCTAATCCAACCCAAGGAAGTAACGGGCCAGGTGAGCATGTTGACGTAAATAATGAACTCCGCAATGTTGCCGGTAGTAATGTTTCCTTTTGCGACCTGAAGCCCACCTACATACACGGTGATGATGGTGCTCAAGCCAATAAGTAACAGCATGGTAGGATGAAACATGGCGTCCACCCGTGCCAGTTTGAGCGATTTATCCATGTACCGTTGGCTTTCGTGGTGAAAAAAACGGCCCATTGGTGCCTCCTGCACGTATGACTTCACCACTCGAATGCCGCTATAAACCTCCTGCGAGATACTGGTCAATTTGGAAAGCTGGCGCTGAATTTTTTCGCTGTTCTTGCTGATGAGGCTACTCACATAATAAATCGAAATGGATAAAATGGGCAGTGGCAGCAGCGACCAAAGCGTGAGCGTAACGTTCACTCGCAGCATCGAAATAATGACGAGTGTGAACAGCGACACCAGGTTTATACCGTATAAAATGGCTGGGCCAAGGTACATCCTCACCTTCGAAACGTCCTCCATCACCCGAGCCATGAGGTCGCCAGTGCTGTTTTTTTTATAAAAAGCAAGGTGAAGGTCTTCATAATGCTGGAAGATTTCTTTGCGCAAATCGTACTCCACCAACCTGGACATGACGATGATGGTTTGGCGAACGAGAAAGAGAAACCCGCCCATCAGCAGGGCAAGTACCAATACCACGATTCCAAAAAAGAGCAAGGTTCTTCCAAAATGTTGGAACACCACCGTCTGCAACTCAAAGCCGTCGTACATGCGGTAGATGGCAATGTTCTCTACCACGAGGTCAAGGGCCTCCCGTATCATTTGGGGCTGCAGCGACTGGAAAAAGTTGGAAATAAAAATGAACAAAATGCCCAACAGCAGCCGCTTTCGGTACTTGAAGAAGTATTTATTTAGGTAAAAAAGATGTGCCATTTTTGAGTGGGCAGTTTGTCAATTGGCAGTTGGCAGTCAGTACCTAGTTTGCAGTATTTGACTGCCAACTGCTAAATGTCGAACTGCTGAACTTAAATAAAGTTTGGGCGGGCAAACTTAGGTAAATATCTTTGCCCCGACTGATTTGGCAGCGACCAACTCGAAACTCATATCTTGAAACTCACAACACAACAAAAAATGCACCGGGAAATTCACCAATGGCACAGCCCCTCTCTCAATAAAAACATGGAAATCGGTATGTGGGGGAACTACGGTTTTGCCCTGCTTTTGCTGCCAACAGCAGCGGCAGATTTCTTGGAATACGAGCGCTTCCTGATGATGGACGTGCTGGAAAATCAAATCAATTCTGGCAAATGCAAAGTATTTTCCATCAACAGCATCAACTCGGAAAGCTGGCTGAACAATAAAATGCACCCACGTCACAAGGCTATTCGCCACACCCAGTTCAATAGCTATGTGTACAACGAGGTCGTACCATTTATCAAAAGTAAAACAAGCCCTGACACACCTATCTACGTGACCGGTGCCTCATTGGGTGCGCTGCACTCCGCCAACTTGTACTTCAAGCGTCCAGACCTGCTCGATGGCGTCATCGCCATGAGCGGCATGTACGAATTGCAAGAGTACACCAACGGCTACTATGACGACGACGTGTATTTCAACTCGCCAGTATCCTATTTGCCAAACCTGAACGACGAGCATTTTTTGCCCATTTTAAGAAGCAAACAGCACTGCCACATTGTAACTGGCTCCGGTGCTTATGAGAATCCAGAGGGTTCCAAAACCCTCTCCGGCATCCTATCCAGCAAAGGAATCCCCCACGAACTCGACATCTGGGGACCCGACATGCGCCACGACTGGCCAACCTGGCGGGCCATGTTGCCGTATTATATTGACTCAAGATTTTAATTGGTTATGAGTTATGAGTTATGAGTTTTGCCCTACAAGCTCATGACTCATAACTCCTAACTCCTAACCAAATTACATGCAAAACCGAATCGTAACCCTCGACGAGTTCATCATTCGTCGGCAGCAGGAGCATAACTTCGCAACAGGCGAACTCACCGGACTGCTCCGTGACATTGGCGTAGCCGCTAAAATCGTAAACCGGGAAGTCAACAAGGCTGGCCTGCTCAATATTTTGGGTGCCGTTGGCAATGAGAACCTGCACGGTGATACGGTGCAGAAGCTTGATATTTATGCCAACGACAAGTTCATTGAGTGCTTGCGCAATAGCGGCGAATGTGCTGGCATCGCTTCGGAAGAAAACGAAGAGTTTATACCCCTGCCGCCACTGCATGATAAGCCGAGCAAGTACGTGGTGGTGATGGACCCCCTCGACGGCTCCTCGAACATTGACGTGAATGTGAGCGTGGGCACCATCTTCGGCATCTACCGCCGGGTGAGCGATCCAAGTGGACCGGTGACACAAGAGGATTTTTTGCAAAAAGGCACGGAACTCGTGGCCGCTGGATATGTGCTCTATGGCACTTCGACCATCCTCGTTTACACCACTGGCCGTGGCGTCAACGGCTTCACCCTCGACCCGACCATCGGCGAGTTCTGCCTTTCTCACCAGAACATCCAGATACCTAAGCGCAGCAATTACTACTCGCTGAACCAGGGCTACTACCTCAAGTTCGACGTAGAAATGCGCCGCTACATTGACCATTGCTCGGACAGCAACATGCAGCTTCGCTACATCGGCTCAATGGTCAGTGATATCCACCGCATTTTGTTTCAGGGTGGCATTTTTCTTTATCCCAACACTCGAAAATACCCACAGGGTAAACTCCGGTTGCTTTACGAATGCAACCCCATCGGCTTCGTGGTGGAACAGGCGGGCGGCAAAGCCATCACCTGCCAACTGGAGCGGGTGCTCGACCTAGAACCTCATGGCCTTCATGAGCGGGTGACAGTGGCGATGGGCAGCCCGGAGATGGTGGACGAGATGAAGGAATTTGTGGAGAAGTATTCGGCGTAGGCAGGCAGCGATACAATTGCTTGGAGCAATTGTATCGCTTTTGAGGTACATTACTTTCGGGTGCAACAAGACCGGCTGTTGTCCAATAGCGTGTTTAGTGAAAAGTTCTACATATTTGCACAGTTACATCTAATTTCTACGACAAAAAAACTTGACAATATGGCACTCGTCATCAACTGCAACGCCTGCCACAAGAAATTTAAGATTCCGGAAAAAGCCGCAACCAGAATAGATTTGGAGCAAATTTCAGGTGAATATTTTCGAAAAACCTGCCTTCATTGCTGTGTTGAAAAGGAATACCATATCAATGACGTTGAAGCAGAAGCCGATCATACCGCTAAAATTATTTCTGCTTCAGTTGGAATTGGAATCATCTTTTTAGTTACCCTTTTTGCTTGGGGGAAGGGGCTTGTTACAAATGCTGGGCTCGTAATTGGAGGTGCTATTATTGCTGCCGGTTGGATGGCGGGCAGTAGCACTGACAATTTTAACCAGTACAAAACCAACCGCAGCAGGGATGTGGAGCGGGACAGGCAAATTCGGGAGGAGATGAAGTACAGGAAGGGGGATACGAATTTTGAAGTTTGAAAAAAAACTGCCAACTGCCAACTGCCAACTGCTAACTGAAACCTACCTTTGCCGCCATGAGCAACGGACGAGTCATATTAACCACTGAGCGCTTTGCGCTAACCATTGACCGCCTGTGCCATCAATTGATTGAAAACCACGACACCTTCCAGAACACTTGCCTCATCGGCATACAGCAGGGCGGCGTACCGCTCGTCAACCGCATCCACCAGCGACTGCTCGAAATCACGGGCGTTTCCCACATCGAAAACGGCAAGATTGACATCACCTTTTACCGGGACGACTTCCGCCGCCGTGACAAACCCATCCGTGCAAGCGTGACGCAGATGGACTTTTTGGTGGAGGGCAAAAACGTGGTGCTGATGGACGATGTCCTGTACACGGGCCGCTCCGTACAGGCTGCCATGTCCGCACTTGGCGATTTCGGCAGGCCGCACAAAGTGGAGTTGCTGACGCTCGTTGACCGCCGTTTCAATCGTGACCTTCCCATCAAGGCTGACTATGCCGGCATCCGGGTGGACTCGCTTGATGAGGCTTACGTTCGAGTGGAATGGCGAGAAGTGGAGGGAGAAGACCAGGTTTTATTGTTTCCGCAAAAGGAAGGTTGAGGACTTGAAGATTCGAGGATTTGAATAGGCCACTGGTCAAATCCTCGAATCCTCAAATCCCCAAATCCCCAATAAAAATGCAAGCACAACTCAGCACGAAACATTTATTGGGTATAAAATACCTAACCGAAGATGACATTCAAATCATCTTCGAGACGGCTGACGAATTCAAGGAAGTCATCAACCGCCCCATCAAGAAAGTGCCGTCTTTGCGGGACATCACGGTGGCCAATATGTTTTTTGAGAACAGCACCCGTACCCGCATTTCGTTTGAGTTGGCCGAAAAACGCCTCTCCGCCGACATCGTCAACTTCTCCGCCAGCGCCTCTTCCGTCACCAAAGGCGAGACCCTGCTCGATACCGTCAACAACGTCCTCTCCATGAAAGTGGACATGATTGTGATGCGCCACCCAGCGCCCGGTGCGCCGCAATTCCTCGCAAGGAATATCAAAGCCAATATCATCAATGCCGGGGACGGGACGCACGAGCATCCTACTCAGGCCTTGCTTGACGCCTTTTCCATTCGGGAGCAATTGGGCGATTTGGCAGGCAAGAAAATCGCCATCTTCGGCGACATCACCCACTCACGGGTGGCCCTCAGCAATATTTTTTGTTTGCAAAAACTCGGTGCAGAAGTCGAGGTCTGCGGCCCGCCAACGCTCATCCCGAAACACCTGCCGCAGCTCGGCG
>JAHEAS010000194.1 GCA_024642645.1 Saprospirales bacterium
TTGGGGGTATCGAGACAGAAAATGTAACTGAAGGACATGTGCTCATCGGTGGTCGCGACCTGCGCGGACTCTCAAAGAAGGAACCACCGACATTTCCTACTACAACATAGAGCCAACGCTGGGGCAAATCACTTCCACAGAGGACACGATTTACTACAACTCTGGTGAGTTTTCGCAACTGAACATTGACGACCTGCCCGGCTACACCTACGAATGGACGCCCGAAGCGGGCCTCAATGACCCAACCATCCCGAACCCAATCGCCGAACCAGACGAAACGACCACATACACGGTGCTGGTGACGGACGAAGGCGATTGTCAGGCTTTCCGAGAGGTGACCATTGTAGTCCTAAACCCTGATTGCGATGAGCCAAACCTTTTCCTCCCAAATGCATTCACACCGAACAATGACGGGGAGAATGATGTGCTGTACTTCCGTAGCAACATCGTGGAGGTGATGGAACTGGCCATTTACAATCGCTGGGGACAAAAGGTTTTTTACTCAGAAGACCAAAGCATAGGTTGGGACGGCACCTTCAAAGGCGAAAAGCTCTCGCCTGATGTTTATGGTTTCTACCTCCACGCCAAATGCTACAACGGCATGGATTATTTCAAGAAGGGGAATATTACTTTGCTTCGCTGATTGCGGATTGCGGATTGCGGATTGCGGATTTCGGATTGCGGATTGCGGATTGGGGGCAGTGGGGTAACTTATCGTTTCTTGGCCTTAGATGTTTTGATGCTTGCGATGATGATGGAAAGCAGTTTATTGCCTTCTTTCCACAGAGGAGAAACTATTCGATTGCGGATTTTGGAAAGCGGATTACGGATTGGGGGGCAGTGGGTAGCTTATCGCTTTTTGGCCTTTGATGTTTTGATGCTTGCGATGATGATGGAAAGCAGTTCATTGCCTTCTTTCCACAGGGGTGAAATGGTTGGACGGAAATTTTCAGAGAGGGCAACGACAAACTCCAGCCAAAACATTGTTTCGTCCAATTCTTCTTCTACCGTCCCAAGTTTTGAAATGAAATCAGCATTCGACTTCGGACGGCAAGCCGCCCTGTAATTTGCGGCAGCAGAAGGCCCACTCCGTACTATTTGATTTCGGACCGTACGGCAGCCTGGTGTTTCAGGCAGTGCCTCAGCAAATTTTACAATTGAAACCGCAAAGCGTTTGAATCTGTCTTGCAAATCCTTCTCAGTCATAGTATGTTTGTTTTCAATTAGTTAAACCAAAAATTTTCCTTATTCCCTGAGGTCCCAATCCGCAATCCGTAATCCAAAATCCGCAATCAAATCATTCCCCGCGACTTCAACTCCAAATATTTATTGATGGTATTCATGGACAAATCCTCTGGGCGGGTGAGGATGGTCTGGATACCGTGCTGCCGCAAGACATGGGCAATAGCTGACTTCTCGGCTAGGTAATTTTGCGCCATAGTTTGGGTGTAAATGGCTTCAATCGTCTTAGTTTCTTCCTTCACAAAATCTTGAATCTCCGTGTTCTCGAAAAAAACTACCACCAATAGGTGGAATGCATTGATGCGGCGGAGCATGGGCAGCACCCGCTCCAAGGCGTACATGCTCTCGAAATTGGTGTAGAGCAAAATCAGGCTGCGGCCCGTGATGAGCTTGCGAGCGATATGGTAAAGCAGTTCGTAATTGGCTTCTAGGGAGCGCTCCTTTTCGTTGTAAAGGGCGTGGAGTATTTTGTTCAATTGGTTCGCCTTGCGGTCGGCTTTGATGGTGGAGCCAATCTTGTCGGAGAAAGTGATAAGTCCCGCTCTGTCGTATTTTTTCAGGATGATGTTGGAAATGGCGAGGCTGGTGTTGATGGCATAGTCCAGCAGGCTGAGGCCATTGAACGGCATTTTCATCGAGCGGCTTTTGTCAATGATGCAGTAAACCTGCTGCGAGCGCTCATCCTCGTACATGTTCACCATGAGCTTGCTCTGGCGGCTGGTGGCCTTCCAGTTGATGCTGCGATAGTCGTCACCGAGAACGTAGTTTTTGATTTGGTCAAACTCGTAGCTGTGTCCAATGCGCCGGATTTTGCGAAGCCCCTCCTGCGAACTTGTCCGGTTGAACGCCAGCAACTCGTAATGCTTCATCTGGATGACGCTGGGGTAAACGGGCACTTCCATCGGCTCGGCAGCCTGGAAGCGGCGCTGCACGAGGCCGATTATCGTTTCTGCGAAAATATTGGCGACACCAAAACCGTACTCGCCACGGGTGAGCGGACGAAGCTCGTAGGCCAGCGAATGTTCCTCCCCGGCGTGCAGCCCAATTTTTTGCTCAAAATCCCGGAGCTGGAACTGCACCGGCAGCTCGTCCACCACCGTGAGGCGGAGAGGGCGAGGGGAGTGGTTGGCGATTTGCAGCACCACTTTGTTTTCGTCGCTGAGCGAGAGCAGCTTGGGCAGCCTGCGCTCCGCCGTGACCCTGACCTTTTTACCAAAAAGCAACAGCACGTCGGCTATCACGAACGCAACCGCCGTGCAGAACATGGCCATGCTGACGAGGTACATGGTCGGCACCACATAGCCCAAGGCAAACAGCACGGCCAACAGGCCAAAAAGGTAGAAAAAACGGTTGGAGAGGTACAGGTTGCGCATTTGAGAAAATAACTGGTGGTAATTTTCTCAAAGGTAAAAACTTTGGGAGAGTAGTCATTTTTGTCAGGAAGGAAGGAGAATAAGAAAAGCCCTTCCCACGGCACAAGGCCATTGGGAAGGGCGGGTTTCTTAGGGTAAGATGTGCTTAATTCACGGTAATGTTATACGTGGCATCCTGCACGGCCCCCCAGGCTGGAATTTCCACATGGTAATGCACCGCGTGCTGGCCTTTGGATAGGGGCTTGAGCATGACATAATATCCACCCATTACATTGGGTTGCGGGCTTCCAGTTATGCAAGCATCGAGGCAACTTGCCAATTCAGGGTTGGCTGGGCAGTTGAACATATTGGTTACGAACTTGTAAGAGCCCAAGTTGCTTACATCGTCCCCGTCCACCGTCACGGACAAACTGGGTACACTCACGTTTGACAAAGCATCCTGAATAACACCTATCAGCCAATCCTCTACGGATGTACCTGTTGGTGGCTCCCATGTCGGGTCTGGGCATGGGTAGTTCGCCCAAACATTCATAAGTGGGAAAAGCAGTGCCTTCCCATGTGGGATGGTGATGTTCGCTGAACCGCCAATTTCGGAGATACCTGCCAAAATATACACCGGTCCACTCGTGTAAAATAGCACGTTTTCGGGGTGGACCCAGGGAACATTGCTGCAATCATACGACAAGAACTGTTCGAGCCAGACCTTGGTCCAATCGGCGTAGGAAAGGCCGTAGGGGTGTGCCGATGGCGGGAATATTTTTGAATTGCCATTTGCTCGGTCGGTTACCTGAAGGTCTTCATTGGATGCTCCACTGTTGGTAAGGTCGGTTGCCTGTTGGTTTGTGGTGGGTGTTACGCTGGTGAGCGTATCTTTTTGGCAGGCTGTGAACCAACATGCTGCCAAAAGCAACCCGAACATTGCTGTTGAAATTAGAATCCTTTTCATTTGATAAGAATTTAAAGTGGTGCCTACTCTGTTCAAGGGTTTTCGGCAACTCCCTTTTGGTTTTTCAGGTTTTTGGTGAAGTAGGGCTTTTTTGTTTTGGCTACTTGAGATTTCACCACCAATCGCTCTAATTGATGTCCTTTATTCACTACACACAAGCGAAACTGAGTGTACTATGTTTGGGCACCAAACTTGCCAGCCATTGAAGTTTTTTTAGTTGAAAAATTAGAGGAGGAAAGGATTGGGGTGGAATGATTTCATCATAAATCTATCGCTATTCGTTGCACAGATTCCGAGACAATTTACAAGCACTACATTTGAGTGTAGCAAGCAAGCGAATGGTTGAAGGAACGATGCGAATGATGTAGTGAAGGAACCCACTTAACCCAAGATGCACAGCACGGCCAGCAAGCCAAAAAGGTGGAAAAAACGGTTGGGGAGGTATAGTTTGCGCATTGGAAAAAGTAAATGCTCGTAATTTCTCCTGAGATAAAAACTTTTCAAGGAACAACCATTTTTCTGGAAAGGAATTAGAAAAAAGCCCTTCCCAATGTCTTTAAGTATTGAGAAGGGCCGAATTTTTATATCGGCTATTTGAGGTTATTGTACGGTAATATTATAAGTGCCATCCTGTTCCCAACCCAATGCCTCTGTATAACTGTGATAATGCACTGTATGCTGGCCTTTTGACAGTGGCTTCAACATAATATAATACCCACCAGCCACGCCAGGCTGTGAACCACCGGTTACGCAAGGGTCTATGCATACTAAAGAAGGGTGGGCTGTGAAGTAAAACAAGTCGGTTACAAATTTATATGCTTCAAGATTGCTTACCTCATCGCCATCCACCGATACAGATAGGTTTATTACACTTGACAATATATCTTCAATACCTTGAGTAAGGAAATCCTCAATGGACTGGCCAGGAGCTGGTTCAAAATTAAATTCTGACGGACACGGATAGTCGTTAAGGTAGTTAATGAGTGGAAAGAGCAGCGCTTTCCCATGTGGTATATTGATGTCTACCGACCCCCCTGCTTGTATTCCGGCTGCTATATACACTGGACCACTTGTGTTAAACAAAATATATTCCGGGTGATTCCAAGGGTTATGGTCGCAATCAAAGCTCATGAATTGTTGCATCCAAACTTTGCTCCACTCTGTGTAAGAACTGCCATACATATTTGCATTTGGCGGGAATACTTTGGAATTGCCGTTCGCCCGGTCTGTTACCGACAGGTCTGCATTAGGTGTTCCAGTGTTTGCTAGGTCGGATGCTTGATGAGTTTGGGTGGGTGCTACGCTGTTGATTGTATCTTTTTGGCAAGCTGTGAACCAGAATGCGGCAAGAAACAACCCAATTAATGCTGTGGGGAAGAGAAGTTTTTTCATTTGAAAATAATTTAAAGGTGAAGTAATAGCCAGCACTGTATCCACGAGCAAGGCTGTGAATACATGGGCTGGTTTTTTAGGTCTGATGTAGTGATTATTAAAATTTTGGTTTTTTAGGGTGCCTTTCAAGCATCACTGCTGGTTAGGACTATTGAAAGCGTGCAATAAGAAGAACTCGGAACAGCCAAGAATTTTAGGTAGTATTAGTCATGCTTGACCTTTTCCCAGTAAACCTTGTTAACTGCCTCCGTTCGGTTTTGCACATGAAGTTTCGTGTAAATTTTGTGAAGGTGCTGTTTTACGGTGCCAATGCTGATGGAGAGCTTTTCGCCAATTTCTTTATAGAGATAGCCTTTCGACAACCAATCAACGACTTCATGCTCCCTGGCAGAAAGGACATCGGGTGATTCGGCGGCGACCGTTTTGTGCGGTTGAAAGGTCTCGATTACTTTCCGTGCAATCTGGTAACTCATGGGCGAACCGCCTCCGTGCAGCTCCCGCAACGCATTCAGGATGTTTTCACGAGGACTTTTTTTTAGCAAATACCCATTGGCACCTGCTGCCAAGGCTTCGAACACTTTGTCGTCATCTTCAAAAACGGTAAACATCATGAATTGCGTAGTAGGGCACAAAGGTTTGAGTATGCGCAGGCAGGCGATGCCGTCCATGCCCGGCAGGTTGATGTCCAACAGCACAATATCAGGTGGGTTTCCGGGAATATCCCTGCAAGCGGATTCTGCATCGCTGTGCAATTGCAAGCACACGAAATCCGGGTCGCTTTCCAGCAAGGTTCGAAGGCTTTCCCGCACATCGTCCCCGTCTTCCACGATTGTTACACTGATAGATTTCATAAGCCAAAGTTGAGGTATATCAATTTAAGGCACAATAGAACTTTTGTTATACGGTTGAGTCGTCCGATAGGGGAACCTTCAATCGAACCAGCGTCCCAGCCAAATTTTCTATCGTAATTTCACCATGAATACTTTCTGCCCGCCGCCGCATGTTCAGGACGCCGTTCCCTCCCTTCCATGAAGTCTTGGAGTTAGTTGGTTGGAAGCCTTTGCCATTGTCATGGATAGTGATTTCCAAAAAGCCATTGAAATGAATAGAAACCACCACTTGCGATGCTTCGGCATGTTTCACGGTGTTGTGCAGGCTTTCTTTTAAGATTAGAAAAATATTTCGCCTGGCCTCGCCGCTGATATATTGGTTGGGAATCTCCGGCGGCAGGTCGAAACGGCATTTGATATGGCTGGTTTCACAAAACTCCATCGTATAGCCCCGGCAATAAGCGACCAGGTTCTCCAGTGAATCGTTTTTCTGGCTCATCGCCCAAATGATTTCGTTCATCCTTTCGAGCAGTTCCGTGGCAGAAGCCACGATTTTGTCGGATGGACCGCTGCCGCCCTTGGGCAGTTTGAGCGCTTCGCTGAGGAATTTGATTCTTGCCAACCCGGAGCCGAGGTCGTCGTGCATCTCGGCAGCGATGCGGCTGCGTTCCCGTTCAAGGGAGAGCCGAGTTTCCATTTTCAATTGGAAGATGCGTGCTTTGCGGCGGAAATAAGTGGAAATGGACCACCATATAGCCCCTCCAAAAGCTAAGATGGAAATAAGGATAAACCACCAGGTTTGCCAGAAAGGAGGCCGAATATAGATGCCCAGTTCTGATATTTTAGTTGAACAAATTCCTTCTCGGTTTATTGCCATTACTTTAAAAGTGTAATGGCCGGGAGGCAGTCCGGTGTAGGTAGCAAATCGCTGGTTTGAGCCACTCACCCAATCTTTGTCA
>JAHEAS010000195.1 GCA_024642645.1 Saprospirales bacterium
TCTTCTTGGTTGCCAGTGTGTTGTACGTAGCTTGGATTTTTCTTTTTTTGAAAAAAAGAGCCGATGCCGACCTCCAACGATTCCGGGCTTTGTCCGCCAATCAAGGCAATATTATTGAGCTGATTCAAGGGATGCAGGAGATTAAATTGCAGAACAGTGAGCACAAGCGTCGATATGGCTGGGTGCATATTCAAGCGAGGTTGTTTCGGGCAAATATGCGCTCACTAAAAGTATCACAGTGGCAAGACGCCGGGGCGCAGTTCATCGCTCAAATCAAGGATATTTTCATTATCGCTATCGCAGCGGCAGCGGTTATTCAAGGCAGTATGACACTGGGTATGATGCTCGCTACCATGTTCATTCTCGGCCAACTGAACGTGCCATTGCAGCAAATTATCTCGTTTGTACGGTCGGCGCAGGACGCTAAAATCAGTCTGGAGCGGCTGGGTGAAATACATGGAGAAGCAACTAACAAACCTGATGGACAAACTCCAGAAACACTGTCGCCCATTGCATTGGTTGATACTTTTAAATTAATTCCACCACTACCTCTAGTGCTCGAAAACCTGAGTTTTCGCTATAACACGCTCACCGATTTTGTCTTAAAAAATATCAACCTGACCATCCCCGTCGGAAAAGTGACCGCCATAGTAGGCACAAGTGGCAGTGGCAAAACCACCTTGGTAAAATTGCTGCTTGGCTTTTACGAACCAAGTGCTGGAACTCTAAAAGCAGGAACGGTTCAACTCAAAAATCTGCCACTTAACGAGTGGCGGGCAAAGTGCGGAGCAGTTATGCAAGATGGTTACATATTTTCCGATTCCATCGCTTCCAACATCGCTGAAAGTGAATCGGATTGGGAAGCTATTGACCACGAAAAACTACTCGCAGCTGTGCAAGTAGCTCATATTCAGGAGTTTATCGAAAATTTACCACTTGGGTACAATACGATGGTTGGTGCAAGAGGCAATGGCCTAAGCCAAGGGCAACGCCAACGGCTGCTTATCGCACGGGCAGTTTACAAGCAGCCAGATTACCTGTTTTTTGATGAGGCTACCAATGCCCTTGATGCCCATACAGAAAAAATTATTACGCAAAACCTCGCTCATTTTTTTGAGGGAAAAACCGTTGTAGTAGTGGCGCATCGGCTCAGTACAGTAAAAAATGCTGACCAAATAGTGGTGTTGGAGCAGGGCGAAATCGTAGAGGTTGGCACACACGATGAATTGTCAAAACGCCGAGGTGCATACTACCAGTTGGTCAAAGAGCAATTGGAATTGGGAGCGTAAATCTGATTTCAAAAAATGGCAATAAAAGATTCGTCAGACATCAAACTCAATGAGCGTTACGACGTCGAAGCGCTCATCGGTAGCCCACCCGGTTGGACGCTGCGCTGGGGTTTAACGGCCATGCTTGCCGTACTGGCTTTGTTGTTTTGGGTGGCTTACCTGATTCGTTACCCAGATGTTGTGGAAGCTAGGGCCGTGTTGACAACTGAGAACCCACCCATCCGCCTTACAGCAGGAACCAGTGCGAAAATTGCGAAGTTGACTGTCACCAATGGTTCTATTGTGCATGCTGGGGAATTTTTAGGAGTATTGGAGAGTCCAGCACGGCTGGAGGATGTGGTATTCCTCGATTCGGTTCTGCAAAAAACGTTAACAGATGAGGGAAGTGGATACCTGGATTTAAAGCTGCCAGATGCACTTAAACTCGGTGCTCTCCAAGTTGGCTATGCCGAGCTTTCTCAGCGGCTGAAAGACTTGAAATATTTCTTGTCCCAAGATATCAACTATTTGAAAATCAGCAATTTGCGCAAGCAAATGGATGAAATTCAAAGCTTAAACAGCTCCCTTGCCCGACAAGAAAAAATAATGCAGGAAGAGGTGGTATTGGCCATGAAAAATATGCAACGTGACAGCATTTTATTGGCCAATAAGTCAGGTGTTCAGTTAGAATTCGAAAGAAGCCAATCGGACTGGCTGGCAAAGCGGCGGGAGCTGGAAGCACTGCGTTCAGGCACTGCAGGCAACAACCTCCGCATTAGAGAAATGCAAGCGCAAATCCTTGATTTACAGCAAGTTCAATCGGATGGTGAGTCGCAAAAATTACTCGATTTTCGTGCTGAAGTACAGCGAATGCGAGGTGGAATTGGTGTTTGGAAACAAACTTACCTACTTATTGCGCCAGTAGCTGGTGAGGTGGCATTGACCAAAGCTTGGAGTGAGCAGCAATTTGTGGAAGCTGAAACGGAAGTGCTGACAATTGTTCCTCAGGAAGGCTCTGGAGAAATTTTGGCAAAAGCACTGCTCCCAAGTGCCCGTTCTGGCAAGGTGAAGATTGGGATGCCAGTTATCATTCGGCTTGATGGTTACCCCTATCAAGAATTTGGCGTGTTGAATGGAGAAGTTCGACGCATTGCCGTTGTGCCGGGCGAGCAGGGCTATGCACTGGAGATTTCAGTTCCCAAAGACATCAAAACAAGCTATGGAGGCTTGGTGCCTTTCCGCCAGGAGATGCAGGGCACGGCTAGAATAGTTACAGAAAAACGCAGCTTGTTGGATAGGGTTTTGGAAAGGATTTTGGCAGTTTTTCAGGATAATTAGCCTAAATTTTCAACCTCTAAATTCCTTCCACATTTCCCTTCGGAAAAGTACCCTTGCTAGCATATCCTCCACAGGTTTCTCCCACAGCCGCCACTGTACCGAGTCATTGCTCCAGCCTGTTTGCAACTGGTCAAAAAGCGTTGGGTCGCTACGGAGGCTCAGCATTTGCAAGTAGTCGTTGAGGTGCTGCAACTGCCAAATTTGTCGATAATCCTTCACGATTTCCATTCTGAAACGATTGACAATCAACAAACTAAGCTCGTCCGACCATTCGGCCTCACTATTTTTTAGCAAACGAAAAACTGGTGTAAACTCAGTAGGCAATCCTGTGTGTTGGTTCAAAAAAATCAATGCCAACCGGTTCACTTCCTCATCAGGAAGCAAAGAGGCAAGTCGATTAGAAACAGGTAGCTCCCAAACTCGCATTTGCTCGTTTGCTTGCCAAAATTCCAGCAATGCAGCCGCCCAGATTGAATTTTCATGGAATACGGTGGCTTCCAAACAGGCCCGTATAAGCGTTTCGTCCCAATCGGTTTTTGAAAACAAATCGAGCACCTCATTTGGCGTTTTTTCAAAAACCGACTCCCAATGGGTTGGTGGCACTAGCGAAACCAATTGCCCCAAATGTCCAGCCTTGGCTCCACCTAGCCAACCCGGATGCATTTGAAGGATACCGTCACGTTGCGCTGGCAGGTCAGGTTCTTCTAAGTTGTTGATTTTAAGGAAGTTGTTTTTGAAAGAAAAACAATCCGAAGCACGCCTGGCCATACGATGGGCCAGCTGAGAGCCGGGTATCTTAGCCAAAAGTGGTGGAGAGGCTTGTCTGACTTCCTTGCGACGGTCATCAAGGCACTGCTCCAAAAACGGTTCATCGGAAATGGAAAGTCCCAGTTCAAGGCAGTTGATAAAAGCAGTTTTGTCAGCTGGGCTTTCTGATTCCCAGGTGGAAGCTAGTAGTTCGATGGCAAAACTTGGGGATTGTTGCCGCCAAAAATTGAGCTGCGCAAGTCGCTCGCTGCGGCTCCCCGTTTTCCAATCAAAGTTGGAGGGGTCTTGGAGTCTGAGCGACCATTCGGGGTGCTGACTCAACAACCACCTCCCTGCTTCGCCTAGCAGGGGGGCGATTTGTGGCCAAATCTTGGAAACTTCTGGTAAAGCCATTAGCGATGGAACCTCTGCAGTTGGTAAGGTCTTCCCGTATCTTTTGAGTAAAAAAAGAAATTCAGCAAGCACTGCCCTTTGCGGACCTGAAAGTATGAGGTTTAAGATGTTGCTGATTTTGAGAGAGGGGGCAGTGTTCGTATTTGAAGCTACAAGCGAGGGGATTTCACCATCAAAATCTTGGAGTAAAAAACCAGCTTTTCGCATTTGGGTGAGCAATGCCACTCCTTCAGCCAAAAGTCGTGGTGCTTCGGCGGTGGTATTTACTTCGAGCATTGCCAAAGAATCAAGCGTAGTTACTTTGAAACTACTGTTCTCTACACCAAGCAAGGCATTTTTTACGAGGTCATTCCAAGGCATGAATTGAAATCCGAATTGAAAAATAAAGCACTGATTTTTTTTGGCTGCAAAACTGGAAAACTCAAAATTAGAGAAACCCTTGGAAAAAGAAAGACCCCTCACGAGGAGGGGCCGAGGTAAGCCATAAGTTGGCTAGTAAAACAACAAAAATCGTAAATTTGACGCAGATAGTGATTTTGGTCACATCAAAATTAAATCAACGAGTAAAATGAATCTGGCAATTATTGGTTTCGGAAAGATGGGGCAAACCATCAAGCATCTTGCAGAAATTGGGGGAGATACCGTTGTATTGACCATTGACTTGGAGAACCGGCACGAGTTCACACCTGAAAACTTGCGCAAGGCGGATGTTGCCATCGAATTCAGTCGCCCGGAGACGGCCTTCGAAAATATCCGAACCTGTTTGGAGGCTGGCTTGCCCGTCGTTAGTGGCACGACAGGCTGGCTTGCCCGATTTGAGGAAGCTAAAGTCATTTGCGAAGCAAAAAAGGGGGCCATGTTTTATGCTTCCAATTATAGTATTGGCGTGAATGTTTTTTTTGCGGTGAACCGGTATCTGGCTAAACTGATGGGGGGCCAAACCCAGTACGATGTCAGGATGGAGGAAACCCACCACACTCAAAAGCTTGACCACCCAAGTGGAACTGCCATCACGTTGGCGCAGGGTATTCTTGAAAATTTTAAGAAGAAAAAGGATTGGCAAACCTACCTGCAAACTGTTGAAAATGAGCAATTTAATACACTATCCAGCAGCCTAAACATCATCAGTAAAAGGGTGGAAAACGTACCGGGTACGCATGTCGTCACCTGGGAGTCCGGAATTGATACCATAGAAATAAGCCACACGGCACATTCCAGAGAGGGCTTCGCTGCTGGAGCAATTGCCGCTGCAAGGTGGTTGGTGGGCAAACAAGGCTGTTTTGGAATGCAGGATATGCTCGGCTTTTAGGATACTCTAAGTGTTTTTCATGGTAGATAATTGACCAAATTGTAAAACGCAGCTAGAGAACAACCCACTCGTCAAACTTGCTTGTAATTCGAGAGTTTGCCCTACCTTTGCCCGCATGACAGAGAAAATACTCATCCTCGATTTCGGTTCTCAATATACCCAGCTTATCGCCCGTCGGGTACGTGAGTTGAATACTTACTGTGAGATTGTTCCATACAATAAACTGCCAGCGCTTGATGAAACTGTAAGAGGTATTATCCTCAGCGGTAGTCCCTTTTCTGTTCGGCAAGAAGATGCCCTTCGGCTTGACCTCAATACAGTGATTGGTCAGCGGCCAGTGCTAGGAATTTGCTACGGAGCACAGCTCATTGCTGACCAGCTAGGCGGCCAAGTTGACCGCTCTGAAAAGCGGGAGTATGGCAAGGCAGCTTTGACAAAAATCCATTCCAACGGCGCATTACTCAAAGGCGTGCCAACCGACTCACAAGTCTGGATGTCGCACGCTGATACCATCGTGAAATTGCCGGAGCAGTTTGAACTGATGGCCAGTACCGAAAGCGTTGAAGTTGCTGCCTTCAAAGCAAAAGAAGGCGCTTTTTCCGCCCCGGTTTTTTGCATTCAGTTCCACCCTGAAGTCACGCACAGTCTGGATGGGCTATCCATCCTACGCAATTTCGTTCACGACATTGCTGGCTGTAAAGGCGATTGGACACCTACCCATTTTATCGAAGAAAAAATTGTGGAGCTGCGCAAAACAATCGGCAATGAACGAGTGCTGATGGGGCTAAGTGGTGGTGTGGATAGTACGGTGGCTGCCGAATTATTGCACAAAGCCATTGGCGACAGGCTGGTTTGTTTTTTTGTGGACAATGGGTTGCTCCGCAAAAACGAATACCAAGAAGTGCTGGACAGTTATAAAGTAATGGGCTTGAATGTGGTCGGCATTGACGCTAAGCAACGGTTCTATGACGAACTCGCTGGAGCTACCGACCCAGAAAAGAAACGTAAAATTATTGGCCGAGTCTTCATTGAGGTTTTCCAAGATGAGGCTCACAAACTAAAGGAAGATATTGCATGGCTAGGCCAAGGCACCATTTATCCAGATGTAATCGAATCGGTTTCGGTGCATGGTCCATCGGTCACCATCAAGTCACACCATAATGTGGGCGGACTGCCGGATTTGTTAAAACTGAAAATAGTGGAACCTTTGCGCTCGCTGTTCAAGGACGAAGTGCGCAGGGTAGGAAAAGAGTTGGGAATACCGACAGACATTCTTGGCAGGCATCCGTTCCCAGGGCCAGGGCTGGGTGTTCGGATTTTAGGGGACATCACACCCGAGAAGGTGGCACTTCTGCAGGAGGCAGATGCGATTTTCACCAAAAACTTGAAAAAATTCGGGCTTTATGACGAAGTTTGGCAGGCTGGAACAATGCTTTTGCCAATCCAATCGGTTGGTGTCATGGGTGATGAGCGTACCTATGAACAGCCAGTTGTGCTTCGGGCAGTAAATTCCACTGATGGCATGACGGCTGAGTGGAGCCGATTGCCGCACGAGTTTTTAGCGGTAGTTTCCAATGAAATTGTCAACAACGTGAAAGGGATAAACCGGGTGGTGTACGATATTAGTACAAAACCGCCGGCGACGAT
>JAHEAS010000196.1 GCA_024642645.1 Saprospirales bacterium
GGCGTTGTCAATCCATTTTTTATTGAGGGTGCTGAACAGGGCAGCCAACAGGCTGGACAGCAAGCCGACGAGGATGCCCATATACATTTTCACTTCCACGCTCTGCACGATGAGCACCATACCCGGCACTATGAGGAATCCGATGAATATCTCTGTCCAGTTCAGTTTTTTGCGGAGCAAAAGCGGCTCGATAAGCGAAGTGAAAAAGGCGCAGGTGGCCATGCAGACCAGCGTGATGGAGGCGTTGGAGAGTTTGATGGCGCCGTAAAAAGTAACCCAATGGAGGCCAGTGAGCACCCCGACGAACCCGAACTGGAGTAGATTGCGGCGGGACAAGTGCTTGATGTCCAGTCCATTGCGGAGCAAAAAAACTACACTGATGGCCGTGATGAGCACCCGCCACCAGACCAGCGCCAGCGCCGAGAGCTGTATCAAGTCGCCAAGGATGGCCGTGAAGCCCCAGAGGAACACGGCAAGGTGGAGTTCGAGATAAGCCCGGGTTTGGGTCATTGAAATTTGTCATTTGTCATTGCGGCCTTTTGTTCAGTGGGCGATAATTACCATTGACGAACGACCGATGACATTTTTATAAGGCGCAAAAGAACAAAAATCGGATGGGATTGTTGGGCTGTGTCTTTTGTCTGGCGGGACTTTACAGTTTTCAAATTCGAAAATTCGCACCAGGTAATTGCGCATCAATCTTCAACATTTAAAAAAAAAGAAATGAAACCGACAGTAGGTGACAAAGCGCCTGATTTCAAACTCTACAATACTGAGAGGGCGGAGGTATCCCTGAATGATTACCAAGGAAAGAACCTTCTCATCCTTTTTTACCCGGCAGCTTTCACAAGTGTATGCACCAAGGAGCTTTGCAGTACCCGTGACGACATCGCCTTTTATCAGGGGATCGGAGCCGATGTGGTAGCGGTTTCGGTAGATACTGTTTTTACACTTGGCAAATACAAAGAAGAACAGCAACTCAACTTTCCACTCCTTTCCGATTTCAACAAGGAAATGTCGGAGGCTTATGGCACATTATACGCTGATTGGATTTTGGGGATGAAGGGCGTGAGCAAGCGGTCTGCTTTTATTGTGGATAGCAAAGGAATAATTCGATACGCAGAAGTTTTGGAAAGTGCGGGAGATTTACCGAACTTTGACGCCATCAAAATGACTTTGAAAGAACTTGGGAACTAGAAATTGGGATTTACTATCAGGTTCTCAGTATTTCAATTTCTGCTATTTCCGAATTTTTATCTTCAAAAGCATGCCTTACAAACCACTCTACGAAGAAGATTTTGACGTACTCATAG
Organism: Saprospirales bacterium; assembly: GCA_024642645.1. Lineage (GTDB taxonomy): Bacteria > Bacteroidota > Bacteroidia > Chitinophagales > Saprospiraceae > UBA6168. The sequence continues at coordinate 1,314 of JAHEAS010000196.1, forward strand.
AAGAGGAAGTTACGGATGATACTGACAGCGGTGTTCCATCGCAGCTAATTGTTTACAATGACGAGGTAAACACGTTTGAATGGGTCATCAAATGCTTCGAAGATGTGCTGCGTCACAGCAACACACAAGCCGAGCAGTTGTCTATTCTTATCCACACAAAAGGCAAGGCGACTGTAAAGACAGCTCCGTTGAAAGAGCTGAGGCCAAAGAAAGACGCATTGGTTGAGCGTGGTTTGTCCGCCGTCATCGAAGACTAAGAACTGATTGTATGATAATGGTCGGCTGCGGGAAAACGTGGTTGGCTATCCATGAGAATTAGAGATTTTCATTCTCACGGGCAAGGAGATGTCTTATCCTTGCCCGTTTTTTTATTTTTGCGCAAACATCACTACCTTAGAAACAAACCAAATTATGCCCGTCTTTTGGCTGACAAATGAAACTATTGGATTTCCCTCGCCAGAACTGGCCTCTGAAGAAGGCATTCTAGCTGTCGGGGGTGACCTTTCCCCCAATCGCCTTCTGATGGCCTACCAAAATGGCATCTTCCCGTGGTTTAATGAAGGAGAGCCTGTTGTATGGTGGTCGCCCGACCCCCGGATGGTGCTCTTTCCATCCGAGCTGAAAGTGTCGAAAAGTATGCGGCCTTTTTTCAACCAGCAAAAATTCAGGGCTACATTCGACCAAGCGTTCGAAACTGTAATGCAGCAATGTCAGGCCCCACGAGAAAAGCAATGGAGTGGCACCTGGATTACGCCGGAAATGCTGGATGCCTATTGTCAATTACACGAATTGGGGTACGCACATTCCGTGGAGGTATGGGAAGGGGAGCAATTGGTGGGCGGCCTTTACGGTGTTGCGATTGGCAAGTGTTTTTTTGGGGAAAGCATGTTTTCAAAGGTGAGCAATGCATCCAAGTTCGGATTTATTTTTATGGTAAAAAAGCTGGAATCACTCGGGTTTTGGTTGGTTGACTGTCAACAAAAGACCCGTCATTTGGGCAGTTTGGGCGCTAGAACCATTCTTCGCAAAGATTTTTTGGAGATTTTAAAGAAAAACGAAACGCAAGAGTCCGTAATTGGGCATTGGGGCGGACTTCTCTAATTGGCTTGACGATTCAAAATAATTAGCTGCGAATTGCGTCTTCGCAGAACATACTATCTCAATATCGCAGCAATGCAGAACATAAAAAGACGGTATTAAAGCTTGTTTGCACAAGCCTTCACCACTACCCAAAAACAAAGTTTTCAAACAAGAAAAAAAGTAAATGTTGCTTTTTGAAAAGAGACCGGAATGGCTACCTTTGCACCGCTTTTCAAAAAGCGGGTCGAAATGCCAATAAAATTTAATCAGATGCGTCGCTATATATTAAGCTTCATTTTTCTTCTCAGCCTTTCCGTTTTTGCATTTTCACAAGAACACAGCGAGCCACAAAGTGGCGGACAGCCAACTAATGGCGAGGTGCAGCACGGAGACCCCGGTGCAATAGACCACCAAGACCACGGTACGGAAGCCCATGATGCAGGGTGTGGCCCACAGGAAGAGCACGAGTTTGACCCCGGTGCAACTGCCTTTCACCACATCGCCGACCAAAACATCTACAGCATAGGACCATGGAATTTTCCGCTTCCTTGCTTTCTGTACGCTCCCGACCACGGCTGGTCCGTTTTTTCTTCTGGCAAATTTCATGCAGACGCACATGGCAATGGCCATGTAGCAGTCGACAAATATGTGCTCGTAGAAGGCATGGTGCAGCGCATAGCTGACCCAACTTTCCCGGATGGCGAAGTTGAAGTGGCACACCACCCCTATTTTCAGAAAGTAAAGCGGGAAGATGGCGGCGAGAAAGAAATAGCATCCATCTGCTACGAATCCAAACTATACCCTGCCGAAGACCGCAGCACTGCTGACGGCGGTCTGTTCGGTGGAGGCATTACCTCGTTCTACGATTTTTCATTGACGAAGAATGTCACCTCGATGATTTTCATTTTTGCATTACTTTCCTGGATGTTCCTGTCCGTTGCGAAAGCATACAAAACACGGGATGGCATGGCGCCAAAAGGTATGCAGGGCTTCATCGAGCCAATTTTTATTTTCATTCAAGACGAAGTTGCCAAGCCATTTTTAGGGCATAAATGGGAACAGTACCTGCCGTTCCTCATGGCACTTTTCTTTTTCATTTTGGCACTTAACCTTTTTGGTCAAATCCCATTCTTGGGCGGCTCCAACGTATCGGGCAATCTGGCAGTAACGATGGTTTTGGCCATCATTACCTTTTTGGTGGTAAATCTCAGCGGCAACAAGCACTACTGGGAGCATATCCTTTGGATGCCCGGTGTGCCAGCATGGGTAAAAGTCATCCTCACACCTGTTGAATTGTTGGGTGTGTTCATCAAGCCGATGACCCTGATGCTTCGTCTTTTTGCGAACATCACAGCTGGCCACATGGTTATGGTCATCTTCGTGAGCTTAATCTTTGTGTTTAGTAATAATGGTATAAACGTAGGGGCAGGTTACGGCACAGCTGTCGGCTCCACGTTGCTGACCTTGTTTATGATGACCATCGAATTATTGGTGGCCTTCATTCAGGCGTTCGTTTTCACTATCCTGACCGCCTCCTACATCGGAGCAGCCACGGAGGAAGCGCACCATTAAAGATTGTCGAATTGCTATATTGTTGAATTGTTAAACGTGACGGACAACAATATAGCAGTACAACAATCCAACATTACAGCAATTTCTTTTTTTAACCTTTAAATATTTCGAATTATGGGTGGTTCAATAGCCGCAATCGGAATGGGTCTCGCAGTAATTGGTGCTGGTATCGGCATCGGCCAAATCGGTGGTAAAGCAATGGAAGCCATTGCTCGTCAGCCGGAGGCAGTAGGTGACATTCGTGCAAACATGATTCTGACAGCAGCCCTTGTAGAAGGTGCTGCACTGATCGCAATCGTGATGGCGTACCTTGTCAAGTAATTATTGCTGCGTTTCGCACAAAAAAAGGTAGCCTACGGCGACGGTTGGTCGCTGGGGCTACCAATTTTTACGCTATTGGCCTTTAGCTATTGGCCATTGGCGATGCAAAGCCAACAGCTAAAAGCTAACAACCAACAACAAGCTAATTATAAATCATCATGATTTTTCTAATAGATTTTACACCAATCAAGCCGGATTTCGGCCTCATCTTCTGGACGACCATCATCTTCTTGATTTTCTGGTTGATGATTGGCAAGTTCGCCTTCCGCCCCATCGCCGCTGCCCTGAAAAAGCGAGAATCAGACATCCAGGGCTCGCTCGACGAAGCCAAGCGGGTGCGTCAGGAAATGGCCAACCTCAAAGCAGAGAACGAAGAGCTTCTCGTGCAAGCTCGTGAAGAGCGGGCGCATATTTTGAAGGAAGCCAAAGAGGCTGGCAACAGGCTCGTTGAAGAAGCGAAAGGGAAGGCCAAGGTGGAAGCACAAAAGATTGTCGCCGATGCCAAAGAGCAGATAGAGCACCAAAAAATGGCTGCCATCACCGACCTGAAAAACCAGGTAGGCGCTTTCTCCATCCAAATAGCCGAGAAGGTTATCCGCAGGGAACTCAGCTCCAACAAGGAGCAAGAGACTTTCGTGAATGATTTGGTAAAGGAAATAAAGTTGAATTAGTTATGAGTTATGCGTTATGAATTGGGTAGTGCCAACTCATAACTCACAACTCATAACTCATAACTAAAAAGATGAGTGTTCAAAGAATAGCATCAAGGTACGCCAAGTCCCTAATTGACCTTGCCCAGGAAAGGGGCAAGCTAGAGCGGATATTGGAAGACGTGGAGTCCTTCCAGCAAGTGGCCAAGAACCGTGACTTTTTGCTCATGCTGAGGAGCCCAGTCGTAAAAGCCGATACCAAAGAGAAGGTGTTCAACCAGCTTTTCAAAGGAAAATACGATGAAATGACCATGGCCTTTTTGCAAATTTTGCTTCGCAAAGGCCGGGAAGCACAGTTGGCGGATATCGCTGGGGAGTACATCGCACAGTACAAGGCCATCAAGCATATCTCTACGGTAAATTTGGTAACAGCTTCAAAATTGAGTGATGAGGCCGTGAAGAGTATTCACGACAAGCTCCTTGCCAGTACCTCAACGGATAAAAATGTGGAGTTGCTGACCAAAGTGGATGAGTCCCTGATTGGCGGATTTATTATCGAGTTTGAGGATAAACTCTACGACGCCAGCGTCGCCCACAAGTTGAGCAAGATGAAAAAAGACTTCAAAGACAACCTTTATATATCGCAAATAATGGCTTAACGAAGGATTGAAAATTTGAGAATTTGAGGATTCGAGGATTTGAGCGCCCAACGCCCATCTCGAATCCTCAAATCTTCAAATCCTCGAATCCTCAAATAATATCAATATGATTGACGTAAAACCAGACGAAATATCCGCCATACTCAAACAGCAATTGAGTGGATTTAGCTCGGCTACCGAACTGGAAGAAGTAGGTACAGTGCTTCAGGTCGGCGACGGTATCGCCCGTGTTTACGGCCTGAACAAAGCACAGGCTGGTGAATTGGTTGAATTTTCCACTGGCGTACAAGCCGTGGTGCTCAACCTCGAAGAAGACAACGTGGGCGTGGTGCTCATGGGGTCTAGTGACCATATCCGGGAAGGCTCTACGGTGCGCCGCACAGGTCGCATCGCCTCTTTGGAGGTGGGCGAAGAGTATGTAGGTCGGGTAGTGAACCCACTGGGTCAGCCGATTGACGGCAAAGGCCCAATTGGTGGCAAGAAATACGAAATGCCATTGGAGCGCAAAGCCCCTGGTGTTATCTACCGCCAGCCGGTGAACGAGCCGCTGCAAACGGGTATCAAGGCTATTGACTCCATGATTCCGATTGGCCGTGGCCAGCGGGAGTTGATCATTGGCGACCGCCAAACAGGCAAGACCGCCATCGCCATTGACACCATTATCAATCAGAAAGAATTCTACGATAGGGGCGAGCCTGTATTCTGCATCTATGTAGCTTCTGGCCAAAAATCTTCTACTGTGGCAAACGTTGCCAAAACATTGGAAGATGCTGGCGCAATGGATTATACGGTCATCGTTTCCGCTTCGGCTTCTGACCCAGCACCACTGATTTTCTATGCGCCATACGCAGGTGCTTGCATCGGTGAGTACTTCCGTGACACGGGCCGTCCAGCACTTATCATTTACGATGACCTTTCCAAGCAGGCAGTTGCTTACCGTGAGGTATCCCTGTTGCTTCGTCGCCCACCGGGACGTGAAGCTTATCCTGGTGATATCTTCTACCTCCACAGCCGTTTGCTGGAGCGTGCCGCTAAAGTCATCAACGACGACAGTATCGCACAGAGCATGAACGACCTTCCGCCAAGCCTCAAAGAAGCTGGCATCGTAAGGGGTGGTG
>JAHEAS010000197.1 GCA_024642645.1 Saprospirales bacterium
TGAATGGCTTGACTAAACTTTATGAATATGAGGGTTTTCTTTTGCATAAATGGTCCGTCAATTACTACTATTTGCATGACGAACTACAAAGTGATTCTTGTTTTCAACAACTCCTTACACGGAAAACACTATCACCTGCTGCCATTTTTCTTCTTACTTATAAGTTATTTAGAGAAAAACAGTACCTATTTGCCGAGGCATTCTTAATTAAAGGCCTGACATATCACCCGAACAATTCAGAGTTGCATTTTTTACTTGGAGAATCCATGCGACTACAGGGTAATATTGAAAAGGCCGAAATAGAATGGTTGAAAGTATTGACATTAACAAATGTGGAATATTACAAACACGATTGGATATCCCCACCAAAATACTTGTATCGAATGTTGGCATTAGAAAGACTTGGTCGGACTGCCGAATTGAATAAAATCTTGGATAATGGGAGACAGATTCTTGATAAAGACGGTTGGTTCCATTACTATATCGCATGTTTTTATTCGATAACAGGAGAATTGGAAAAAGCGCTTGCTGCTTTGGAAAAAGCTGAAGAATTTGGGTGGAATCCCAATCTTGCTCTTCAGATATGGGGCACCGTAAAAGACCCCCTCCTCGACCCCCTCCGCTCCCTCCCTGAATTCCAAGCCTGGGAAAAACGCTGGAGTCCGCCGTACAAGGATTATTCAAAAGACTAACCAAACTGATAACCCCCACCCCATTCTCCGATAAATAAGCATTAACTATGCGCTTATGAAACAAATCATCATAAAATACGGCCATTGGATGGCCATCGGGCTGGTACTGGTGGGGGTACTTTTTTATTTTTTCACCAAACCAAATATGCCACGGGCACTGGATTCTAAATTGTTCCAGCCAGAAAAGGAGAAGCTGGCCATCATCCTCGACGAAATTCAGGTTTTCGGCATCGCTGGAGCGGGAGCCAACCAACAGGACAGCCTGGCTGATGCACTCGACCTTTACGGAGCGGCCAATTACACGGCGGCCCAGCTATCACTGGAAACCTACCTCGCCGCACACCCAGAAGACAGAACGGCCCGCTTTTACTACGGCATGACTTTTTTATACCTAAAGGCCCCTGAAAAGGCACTTAAAACCCTTTCGCCGCTATCCCAACTGAGCGGCTTCGACTTGCAGGACGATGCCCGCTGGTACACCGCATTGGCAGCCGCTAACGTGGACCAAATGCGGGCACTCGGCTTGTTCTCTGCACTCTCAAAAGACAATGACTCCAAGTACCAGCAAGCAGCAGCGGCAATAATGAATACCATCCTTGAAAACCCCGGAAATTTTAGCTTCCAAATCGAAAGCGGCGAGGTGCTGAAATGTTCCATGGTCATCGCCCCAAAAGCCGCATGGTGGCAGGTCGGGTGGTCAAGAACGTTGCTCGCTTTTCTGTTTCCCATTGGGGGTGTTGGTTTGTTTTTTTGGCGAAAAAAAATGAAACGCCTGGAAAACGAGAACAAACAGATGGGCGTAGATATGCTGGCTTCCGATACGCTACTGCACAACATCCTACCCGCCGAAACGGCTGCGGAATTGAAGCAATTTGGCCATTCCGACACTCGTCGGCACGAGATGGTCACGGTACTTTTCTGCGATTTTCAAGGCTTTACCAATATTGCGGAGCAAATAAGGGCAGAGGAATTGGTGGCATACCTGGGCACCTGCTTTGAGGCTTATGACCACATCATCACCTCGCATAATTTAGAAAAAATCAAGACGGTAGGCGACTGTTACATTTGTGCCGGTGGATTGGAATTGACCGAACAGCCAGGGCCAGTCGACCACCTCAGCAAAGCGGAAATGGCCAAGCAAAATGCCCTTCAAGTTATCAAAGCTGGTCAGGCGATGCTGGCATTTCTGAAAGAATTTAATCAGGGACAGGCGGCCGTGGGCAAGCCCCCTTTCAACGCACGGGTGGGCATTCACACAGGTGCCGTGGTAGCGGGCATCGTTGGCATCAAGAAGTACGCCTACGACATCTGGGGTGATACCGTGAATATAGCAGCCCGGATGGAACAGACAAGTGAGCCTGGTCGCATAAATATCTCCGGCTCAACCTATGAACTGGTAAAGGACCAGTTCGCCTGCATGTTTCGGGGCAAAGTGGAGGCCAAAGGAAAAGGAGCCGTTGACATGTATTTTGTAAGCGAATGCGGCGCATGATATTGATTTCCACCAGATTGCTTCTCCCGTTTACGAACAAGGTTTTCTTGAGATAAATTTTATATTTGCCGTTACTCTATTCCCACGCTGCATATTCCCAATTCAATTAGCACAAGGCATTTCACATTTCATCATCTAAATAATTTTATCATGAAAGCAATGTTTGCCCAACTGATGGCTGTTCTTTTTTTAGTTGCCATCACACAAAACACCTCCTTTTCACAAGACATCCCCGACATTGAACTTGGTGGCACGTCTAGTTCGTGTGTGGCATCGGATGTGAGCGGAAAGGTCACTTACAAGGAAGCTGGAAGCACTACAGCCATGCCTGTCACCGCTGGCACTGTTCTCCGTGAGGATGCAACCGTGATGGTAAGTGATGGAGGCTCCATCACACTAGCAAAAGACGAACGCTCCTTGACTGTAAACAAGAAAGGAACTTACAAAATGACTGATTTGACAAAAAATGTGCAGGAAAAAGGGGAAGTTTCCAGGTTTGCAATGATGGCGTTTGCAGCGAAGGGGTATGGCAGCAAAGATACCATTCCTATCAAAAAAGGATGGGGAGGCAAAGATTCGTTGCTATTTTCGAATCCAACCAAAGGCATGGTTCCAATCCAGCCAATCACATTTAAATGGACAGCGATGGAGGCCGGATCAAAATACAAGCTGATCGTTTATCAAAATGCGAATGAAGCCCCGATTCTGTCCGTCAACACCTCGGCAGCATCTTTTAGCTTAGATCCCTCGCAGTTGTCTTTTGAAACTGGACGACCCTGCTATGCACAAGTGATGCTTGCAAACGGCAACAATACTTTCTCTGAGGTCGTAAGATTCACATTCGTACCAGCAGCCAAGTCGGAGACCGTCTTATCTTCATTAAAAAACGAGAAAGAATACATGAAAGGCTCCAGTTTACAAAAAACGCTTATGGAAGCTTATGAACTTGAAAATAACGATTACAATACCCTTGCCTATAGAAAGTATCAAGAAGCAATGAAGATGGGCGAAAACAACCAAATGGCTGCTCAAATGTATGCGGCCTTTTTGGATAGGATGAGCAAATAAGCTGAGTAGATTTAATAAAAAATGGGCGGCAGGAAATTTCCTGCCGCCCATTTTTTATTACCCATTTTTAACGATGGCAGTCATTTTACTTTATGCTAAAAAGCCCACAAATAATGCTATCACACCAACTCGCCGCCATTTCTAACTATTGGAGATTCGTTGTTGTAGGGTTGGGGTTCGATTCGCCTCCAAAACCCTTATGCACACAAGCTAATTGATCGGAATATGGCGCATTATTATGCTTGCAATACTGATAAGCCAATAAAACTTTCTAGGGCAAATAAATCAACTGATTTAAGGAGGGTTAAAAGTATGCGAATTTAAAACTAATGCTGAGTGCATAGTTAGAGGTTGTGTCAAAAGTCAATGCGATTATCTATGAAGGACAAAAAGCAAGAAGCACATGGAGGAGTGACAGTATTTGGAATGCAGCAATTGTGAAATACGCATTGAATGAGTAGCAATTAATGCATTCCGAATGGATAGTAAATCAATGCTTTTTATTTGGAAAATATTTCTTCATCAACAACTCGAATTCTGGTGTTTTTCGCAAGTCCTTGATATCTGTATCTTCTTGGATTCTATCATATTTGAACCCTAATTTAATTGCATTTTCTAACCATGTCAAAGATTCGTCCTGATGACCAAGAAGCGACTCTAAACAGGCGATATTATAATTCCATTCAGCACTCTCATCTGATTTAATTTTTAATAATTTCTTATTAACGTTGATGCAACTATCATACTTGTTTGATAAATAATAAATCTCTGCTAAGCAAATGTAGGCATTCACAAAATTTGAATCCAAGGAAATTGCTTTAATCGTCATATTTTCCCCATCCTCCAAAAGTCTCCATTCCTTGTAAGTTACACCCGCATTATAATATGGCATCATCCATTTCGGCGCCAACTCCATTGCCAACTTATAGTTATGAATCTGCTTTTGGAATAATTCCGAATTCTTCTGCTGATTACCAGCTGTTTTGTAAGGCTTCCTAATTCCATCATAAATCAACCCAATTTCATTGTAAGCATAGGCAGCGCCGCTGTCCATGTCCAGTGACTGAAACTCCAACGCCAAAGCCTGATTTAGCACCATAGTATCCCCTGTTTTTCCACCTTCCAATCGTTTTATTAAGCCTTCAAAATAATATTGCTTGGCAACCAATTGCTTGTACAAAACATGTTTATCGCCCAGCAATGATGCAGCTTTCCCCAGATATACCGGGTTGGATTTATATCGATTTATGTCATCGTTCTCACGGGCAGCAAGTTCTGCATGGTCAGAACGGAGATAAGCATTGATGGCTTGCTGCGAATCGTCTTGGAGGGCTGCGGCGAAGTTGCGTTTCATCAGTCCGTGCATGGGTGCAAGGGCTTCTTCCTTAGACAAACGGTCGTACAGTTCACTGGCAGACTTGCCGGGATGGCGACCTGGTTTTACATCGGAAGGCAGGAAATAATGACTGTTCACCGCCGCCAGAAATTCCCCGTAAAGTTGCTGCACTGAAGTATCGGCAGCTGCAAGAATGGCAGTTTCCAGCCCCTTTGGTGCTATTGGCTTCATCTGCTGAGGCGCAGCCCGCTCGGCTTCTAAAGCCAACAATTGTAGGGGGTCCACTGTGACCAGTTTTGCCCCTTTCATCCCGGTTGCATTGGGGTATTGGGCTTGGTCAGTCTCTGCGGGCACAGTCTGGTCGAGGTATCGCTCCAACTCTGACAGGGTCACGATGCTGTCCTTGTTTGTGTCTGCCATGCCTATCAGGCCGTCAATAAGATAGAAAGAAAATACGCCACGTCCCCCACCCCACTGCTCGCCTTCCATAGAAAGTTCGTTGGGTTGGCAGGACATGATTTTTATCTGATTCTGGAATTGCGCAGACAATGCCTGCGCAGTTGCGCCTACTCCTTCCATCCCACCTGCAAGGTTGCCGGAATGGCAGGCATCGGTAATGACAATAATTTTGGATTTATTATCTACGAGGGTTTCTAGATAGCCGTTCAAGTCGTCCAAACGCAGGGCACCAATCATATAGTTAGTGGGAGGTGTGTCGTAAGCCAACAAGAAACCCCTCTGCCGATTGGTTTTTGTTTCAACATCGCCGTGGCCCGAAAAATAGATGACGGCTTGGTCATCAGGTCCGCAATTCCCCACCAGCCAATCGAGTTCAGCGTATATTTGAGCATTAGTGGCCTGCTCGTTGGTAAGTAATTTGATTTGGTCATCTTTTAGGCCACCGCCACCATTCGATTTCAAATACTTGATAAATTCCTTGGCGTCTCTATCTGCGTATTTCAAATCGGGAATACCGTCGTCCTGATAGTTGGAAATACCGATTACCAAGGCTTTTGAAATGCCTGGCCAAGGAGAGGCAACAGGAAGGGCGGTGACGCCCTTAGTAGATGTCGAGGGCGGCTGTGCACAAAGACCATGCAACAAAAGGCACAAAAAAAATATCGTCGTAATTTTCATTTTGGTTGTTTTGACTGCAATTGGTTGGTGGTTATTTGTTGTAAAAATAGGCGCTGTTTCAGTATTCTGCTAATACAAATTTACATTTTTGGTGATTCCCTTTTGGTTGATAAAGGTATTAACCATATAATTACGCTTTGCAAAGAGCGCTTTTCCTTTTAATTATTCACAAATCAAATCATGATGAAAACAGCATTGCTTGCCTTAGTCGCTACCTGCCTTGGCTTCTATTATTTACCAAAAACGGACTTGGTTATCAGTTCATCGGAGAATTCGGGGAATCATAGCCTGAATTTTTGCACGCATGAATTGGAAGGCACCACCGACTTGATTGCCGACCCAGAACTGGTCACCTCCTACAAGGCCAAGGTAATCCAGGAGGTTTTCAAACAACTCAAAAATGCCAGGGGCGATTTCAATTCCATGCGACCTACGTTGCGCTTTGTCAAGCAACACGGCGGCGTTGGGCCTGCCTATGCCCAATCGAAAATCAAATTGATTTATTTTGAGGAAAAAGCCTACGACATCTGTGCCAGCATGGGCAAAGACTCACTCAATGCACTTGCTATTATTCTTTCCCATGAGTTGATACATGTTTACGAAAAGCATGAATGGGAATTATACTTTGCTTCCGATAACAGAAACAATAGCTTGGGAAATGAGGTGGTTGACAAAGCAAAAGACGATGAAATACAAGCGGATTACCTCGGTGGATTCTTGTCGTATCAAGCTGGGTTCAGCACATTTGGCACCATGGATAACTTAATTGATAAAATTTATCAGGAATATGGCCTACCTGTAGAACATCCCAACTACCCATCAAAAGAGGAACGCAAAACCCTTGCAAAACAATCAGGCGTGAAATTGACCAAGCTGCTGGAGTTGTTCGAGATGGGCAATATGCTTGCGGCAATGGAGGAGTATGACGAAGCCCTTGAGTATTATTTCAAGGTATTGGAAGATTTTGAAAGCAGGGAG
>JAHEAS010000198.1:0-809 GCA_024642645.1 Saprospirales bacterium
GAAATCAGCTTCGGCTTCTTTTTTGAAAAAACGCCCAATGAAGTCTTGCCCCAATTGTTTGTTGATGATAAAATCTGAGTGGCCCACCATTTTTCCATCTTCAAAATCGGCATAGCTACTGATGAAATTATCCTTTAACGCTTCCGGTTTGACGTCAATCATGCCGAGAGCGAAACCTGCGCCGCTATTCTTCGCAAGTGGATTCGTGGAGAGCCATGAAGTGATATCGTGGTTTGCAGAAAGCGCCTTTTGAAGGCTTGCATCCTTGGTCAAGGTATTTTCAGCGTCTTTTGTGAAAGCGGCAATCAGGCGCTGCTCAAATTCTTCGGAATCTTCGTTGCTGAAAGCAAAAACGGCAATGGACTCGTTCCAACCCATGATGGCGTTTCCGCCGCCATCCATAATCTTAATGCCCTCTTTTTCCGAAATCTCACCTTTGCTAGATTTCATCAGCGATCCAAACGCCTTTGCATCTTTGAGAGGAATGTAGAAATAGGTGGTCATTTCTTCAGGATTTTGTTCGTCGAAGGCAGTAGCGGAGTAGATTTTACCATCGAGGTCAACACCAGATGCAGCCGGGTCAATCAAAACTTTAGCCATTTGCGGGTCATTGTCCGAAGTTTTGGCAACCATTTCTTTGTAGAAATCCATTTGCTTAATAGCCTCGAAATCAGCCTTTTGCATCATTTTTTTCAGGTCAAAAGCAGTAATGCTGGTAGCGGTGGAAGGCACGTAGGCTAGCGCATCGCCAGGCATGGCTGCATCCTTTTTACAGGCAGCAATCAGAAGGATTACGCTAACTAGCAGAA
>JAHEAS010000198.1:819-6679 GCA_024642645.1 Saprospirales bacterium
GCCTTTTACTTGGATAAAACGCAGTTTTATTTCGACGGTACACCAAAATCTTAGAGAAAACGAAATTATTTACCCATCGAATATTCACTAATCAAGCTACCACTCCCCTACTCCTTGCTATCTTTGCGCTTCTTTCAATGCTGTATTAATTTTCATGCAAATCACCGAACCAGAAATTACGGAGCAAACAGCTGCCAGACTTGGGCTCACCGCTGATGAATTCGAAAACATCAAGGAAATTCTGGGCAGAACGCCCAATTTCGTGGAACTGAGCATCTACTCCGTAATGTGGTCAGAGCATTGTTCGTACAAAAACTCCATCAAATGGCTGAAAACTTTGCCACGTGAGGGCAAGCGCCTGCTTGTTGGGGCTGGGGAAGAGAATGCTGGACTTGTGGACATTGGTGATGGTATTGCTTGCGCGTTTAAGATTGAGTCGCACAATCACCCAAGCGCAATTGAGCCATACCAAGGCGCAGCCACTGGGGTTGGAGGTATCCACCGTGACATTTTTACGATGGGCGCTCGCCCAATTGCAGCGTTAAACTCACTTCGTTTTGGCAATCCTGATTCCAAACAGACGAAGCGTTTGGTAAAAGGCGTGGTAAAAGGTATTGGTGACTACGGTAATAGCTTTGGTGTGCCCACGGTAGCCGGCGAGGTGTTTTTTGATGAATGCTACAACCAAAACATTCTCGTAAACGCCATGTCTGTGGGCATCGTGAAAATAGGAGAAACGGTGTCCGCCTGTGCTGATGGCCCTGGCAATCCAGTATTCATCGTGGGTTCCGCAACAGGAAAAGACGGCATCCACGGTGCCACTTTCGCAAGTGGAGACCTCCATAATGATAGCCACGAAGACTTGCCTGCCGTGCAAGTTGGTGACCCATTCCAAGAAAAACTGCTGCTCGAGGCAAGCCTGGAAGCAATAAAGACTGGGGCTATTGTTGGAATGCAGGACATGGGCGCTGCCGGCATCACCTGTTCTACTTCAGAAATGAGCGCCACATCTGGCACCGGCATGCGCATTGATTTGAGCAAAGTCCCTACCCGACAAGCCAATATGCTCGCTTGGGAAATTCTATTGTCCGAAAGCCAGGAACGTATGCTCATTGTCGGCAAAGCTGGACAGGAGCAATTGCTTTTCGATGTATTTAAAAAATGGGATTTGGAATGCGTGGAGATTGGGGAAGTGACAGGTACCGGCTTGCTCGAATATTTTTACGAAGGTGAAAAAGTTGCCGAAGTTTCAGCCGAGTCGCTCGTTTTGGGTGGTGGCGCTCCTGTTTACGACCGAGACTATACTAAGCCTACCTACATGTCTGAGGGTAGCAAGTTCCGCTTGAATAAAATTGATGTCCCAACTGATATAGTAGCTGCCGCCAAGAAGTTATTTTCTTTGCCAAACTTAGTCTCAAAACGCTGGGTTTACGAGCAATACGACAGCATGGTACGCACGAACAACCTAAGCACAAATGCTCCATCCGATGCAGTGGTACTGCGAATCAAAGGTTCAAAAAAATCGCTGGTAGTGACTGTTGACTGCAATCCGGCGTATGTACACGCTGACCCCTACACCGGAGCAATGATTGCCGTAGCAGAGGCAGCCAGAAATATAACTTGTACCGGCGGTGTGCCAGTGGCTATCACGAATTGTTTGAACTTTGGAAATCCTTACAACCCCGAGGTGTATTACCAATTTGTAAACGCAATTAAAGGCATCGGAGAGGCGTGTCGCAAATTCAATACTCCAGTGACGGGCGGCAACGTCAGCTTTTACAATCAGAGCGAAGTGGATAGCAAAACAGCGCCAGTTTTCCCTACGCCTACCATCGGCATGTTGGGCATTTTGGAAGACCCTATGCATCAAACCACCCTCAACTTCAAAGAAGAAGGTGATGTTATTTATATGCTGGGCAATATCATGAACGACTTGGCGAGTTCTGAGTATCTGCGCAATGTCGTGGGCGTAAAATATTCACCTGCACCTCAATTCGACCTCCATGAGGAATTTGAATTGCAGCAACTTATCCGGAATCTCATCCGTAAAAATTGGCTGAATTCAGCCCATGACATTTCGGAGGGAGGCCTGTTTACAAACCTCATGGAAAGCGCCATTGCCAGTGGTTTGGGGTTCAATATTGAATCCGTGGATACGTTCCGAAAAGACTGTTTCCTATTCGGAGAAAGCCAAAGCAGGGTGGTAATAAGCCTACCAGCAGACAAAGAAGATGAACTCCAAAATTTTTTGATAAATAACAACCTCTTCTTTACAAAACTGGGGGAAGTTTTTGGCACTGAGGTTGTAATAGATAGCAAAAATTTTGGAAGTGTAGCTGAATGGAAGCTTATTTTTGACAATACCTTAGGTGAAAAATTTGACTAACCCTGTCTTTGATTTTGGCAGAAGAAGTGCAGTTGCTCACCAGATTCAACAATTTCACAATCAATCAATCATAAATCTTTTTGAGCATGAAAAATTTGGCATTAATATTTTTTGCAATAGCAGCATTAGCATTTAGCTGCAAGGAAGGTACAGGCAGCAGCGGCCTAACCATTGATGGCACCTTCACCAATGCAAGTAACTTGCAGGTGTATTTTGACAAGGTTGGCTTGAACCCAGAAAGCCCCAACCTAGTCATTGTTAAGGCTGATGCAGATGCATCAGGCAAGTTTTCGCTAAATGTTCCAGAAAAGCCAACAGCTGGCATTTACCGACTAAGGGTCGGTGAGCAACAGATTTTTTTGGTACTTGATGGCAAAGAAAAAGGCTTGAAAGTCAATGGAGACCTTAGCAGCCTTAACCAGTTTCAGTACGAAATTGAAGGTTGCGAAAGCTGCATAGCCTATCGTGACATCATGCAGAAAATCGTAGCGAAACAAGCACAGCCTGCCGATGCACAAGCATTTATCGAAAATACGCCGAATGCTATGGCGGGCGTTTTGGTGGCCTTGCAGGCATTTGGTGGAAATCCAACCTATCTTGACACCTATAAAAAGGCAAAAACCAGACTGGAAGCAGCCTACCCAGGTTCTGACTACGTGAGGGATTATGACCTATTCCTTACTTCCATCCAAAAGGTTCAACAGCCAAGTAATGGTGGCTTTCAATTTTATGAAGAAAGCCAACGTCAGGCCGCTCCTGACATCAAGCTAAATAATCCCGATGGTCAAGAATATTCCCTTTCTGACCTCAAAGGAAAGGTGGTATTACTTGACTTCTGGGCTAGCTGGTGCCGCCCCTGTCGCATGGAAAACCCAAATGTGGTGAACGTTTACAAAAATTACAAGGACAAAGGGTTCACTGTTTTTAGCGTCTCACTGGACGGTATTGACTCCCGGATGGAGCAATCATTTGCTGGAGACACCAAAGGTACCAAGAGGCCCGTAAAAACGAAATAAAAAAATGGAAGGACGCTATTGCTCAGGATGGTCTTATTTGGCCTACCCATGTTAGCGACCTAAAAAAATGGGAGTGCGAACCTGCAAGGATTTACGGGGTTAGCAGTATTCCCCGCACCTTCATGATTGACAAAGAAGGCCGGATAGCCGCTACGGGTTTGCGGGGTGAGCAATTGGAAGAAACACTCAAACAGCTACTTTGATTAGCTGATATTTTACAAAAAAGGGAGTGTCGTGATGTGCGACACTCCCTTTTCATGTAAAAAAACTACGCTATCCTCCGGCGCCTTCTTCCATTTCAATATTCTCCTCTTCTATGTCCAATTCCGGCAAGCTATCGTCAAAGCTGCCAAGCGCGTTGTACACCACTTCGTGAATTAGGTTACGTACATTTTCAGTGAAAATCTTACCGTTTCGAGAGCTGGGATTCACCCGGTTGGAGAGGAAAACATAGACCAAATGCTGGTCGGGGTCAACCCAAACACAAGTTCCTGTAAATCCAGTGTGCCCAAATGTTTTGGGTGATGCCTTGGAAGAATAGGCTGGGTAACGGCGCTTGGTAGGCTTATCGAAACCAAGGCCTCTGTGGTTGGTGTATTTGTTGGTCACAAAATCTGCAACTGTGTTTTTATCGTAAAATCGCAATCCGCCGTAAGCTCCATCATTCAGCAGCATTTGAAAAAGTGCCGCTAAGTCCTCCGCATTGCTGAATATGCCAGCACTGCCCCCTACCCCACCCAACAAGGCAACACAGGGATCGTGGACATAGCCTTGCACCAGTGTTTTTCTCCAATAATTGTCCTGCTCCGTTGGAATAATCCGGCTCTTTGAAAATTTCTCAAGCGGATTGAATGTGATAGTCCGTAAGCCGAGCGGTCGGAAAATATTTTCAAAAACATACTCATCCATCGGCGTTTTGGTCTTCGCCTCAACAATTCTCTTCAGCAAATAGAAATTCACGTCGCTATATCGGAATTTAGGCTTCGAAACAACAGGCAGGTTGAAAACCCGCTTGAGAATGGTGTCTTGAAAAGTTTGCCGGAAATAAAGGCCATCCGCCACTTTAACGCTATACCCACCTTTCCGTTTTCTACAGAAGTAGTTGTTGCAACCTTTAGCAGGCACATTTTTACCAGAGAAAAAACGGCTCAGTGGCATCTGAGCCTGCAAGCCAGACTGATGGAGCAATAATTGTTTGATTTTGATACTCCCAATCGCTGAGCCTACAGGCACGCTTATATAGTCCGAGACTTTGCCATCCAAATCGAGCTGTTTGGTTTGCACCAATTTCATAACAACTAAGGTGGTAGCCGAGACTTTGGTCATTGATGCAATGTCGTAAAGGTCATCGTTCTTAACAGCCTGGGCCTTCTTGCTATAGGTGAAATGTCCAAAACTTTTGGAAAAGATAACTTCCCCATCTTTCGCAAGCACTACCTGACAACCAGGGAAAACACCATTGCCAATAGCTGTCTCAGCAATCGCATTGATACCCGCCAATCGTTCTTCAGCGATACCCACATTGCTCGCTTCTCCATAACCAAGGCGAACAGGCTTGCGTCGAATCGAAGCACCATAAACCATGCTTTCATCCACGGTGATAGGCATTTTGCCTAACGAAGCGACACCGCCAAAAAGCAACTGTGCAGCATATTCCTCAGTGAAGCTGTTTTTTTCAAAAATCTGGACACAAGTAACTGCCTGCTCAAAAAGATGCAAGTTTTTTGGGTTTCCAAAATTGAGCACCACCACCTGCGATTGGCTCGAAAGGGCGTTTACACTTTCGATAAATTGCTTGTGAAAACCGGGTTGCAGGTCAATGTTGTCCAGTAAAACAATAGCAGCAGGTACCTTGTTGGTTTTACCAAGAACCATTGGCAAAAGCTCCCCAGAGGCTGAAATTGGCCTTTCAATCACCTGATAGTTGGCGTATTTATTAAACAAGGACTCAAAGTCTAGAAATGCTCGATTGGAATACTTAAAGACTTGATAATCAGTATCTAGAATCTTCTTGAATGGCAAATTAGCACCATCGTCCCGAGCAAGAATCACGGAACTTTCGAAGAGTTTTTCAATGAAAAAATCCCAGCGAGGATCTTCGAAATAGCATACTGTTTTGTCAACTTTTGCGTCGAGGTTGGCAGGACGTGGTCGGTGTTCGTGAATTACTTCGGGAGAACGTTTTTCCGAAATGGAAACAAACTTAACTGGTTGGTGAGTGACACTATCATGCGGAAGTATGGAAAGCTTGACTGGTAGGCTACCTCCATTTATCCACGACTTAGCCAACAGCACCCTTCGCACCCGTTTGTCCAATTGTAGCTCACTTATTTTGCCAGATTCAAGCAGCTTGTGAGTTGCCTCGAATACACTTTCCGGATGCGAAGTTATGAGCATCTCTGCACCGGATAACAGCAGTTCCTCGGGCATTTCATCTTCTCCCAGTTTCACGACCATG
>JAHEAS010000199.1 GCA_024642645.1 Saprospirales bacterium
CTTTTTCGTCGCCGTTCTGGTGCTGGGCTTCGAGCAGGAACAAGTAGTTGTTCGGCATGGGGAACTTGGGGGCGCCTTCCCGCCCGCCTTTTTTGAAATCAATGCGTTGCAGCATTTTCTTCGCAATGCCGTCCAGTGTTTTTTGGTCAAATTCGGGCGTGCCGACGGCTGTCGGAACTTGGTCGGAAACGGTCAAGCCCTGTGCCAATTGCTCGCCATATTCCCGCATCCCGTCTGGCGAATTCTCCCATTCTTTCTGGAAATATTCCAGCACTTCCAGCCAGTTTTTCTTCGGAAAATACGTGCCTGCCCACACCGGCCGCCCGTCCGGCAGGGCGAAGGAATTCAGCGGCCAACCGCAGCCGCCTTTGGACACCAATTGGCAGGCGGTCATGTACACATCGTCCACGTCGGGGCGCTCCTCCCGGTCCACTTTTATGCAGACGAAATGCTTGTTCATCAAATTGGCGACGGTGGTGTCCTCGAAGGATTCGTGCTCCATCACATGGCACCAGTGGCAGGCCGCATAGCCGATGCTGATGAGCAGGAGCTTGTTTTCGGCCTTGGCCTGTGTGAGCGCTTTTTCGCCCCACGGCTGCCAGTTTACGGGGTTGTGGGCGTGCTGGAGCAGGTAGGGGCTGCTCTCGTGGATGAGGTCGTTGGTGAAGGCGTGCTCCCCGTTTTGCTGGGCGCCGGAGGTGCAGCCGAGTAGCAGTAGAATTGGAAAAAAAAGGAAGCGGAGATTATACATGCATCAATGTTTGGTGGGTGAATGATAGCATTGCGCCAATGGCGCAAACAGTGAAATGAGTAGCTGTAGGTGCAAAGGTAGGTGAACTGGAAGCTAGGGCTTCAATCAAAAAAATTACAAAAACGCCTGCACCAACGCCAATAACACTGCTGGTTTCTCCGCATGGACCCAGTGTCCGGCACCTTCCACCGTCTTGATTTCAGAATGAGGGAACAGCTTTTTTATCAAGGCCTCGTCTTCCGGCAGTGTGACGTGCTTGGAGCGGTCACCCCGGATGAACAGCGTTTCACCCTCGTATGGCTCGCCGTGCACTGCTGCCAAGATATCTGGGTAGTGCTTCCATAGCACTGGCAAGTTCATCTTAAATTCAAAACCACCTGTTGGTTTTCGGGTGAGGTTTTTCATCAAAAACTGCCGTACGTCCACCTCGGAAATTCGCTCGGCGAGTAGTGCCTCGGCCTCCTTCCGGTCGATGATATTGTCCAAATCCATCGCTTGCAGGGCTTCAAAAATTTCGAAGTGGTTGCCTTGGTACTCCTTCGGTGCAATGTCCACAACCACCAGTTTTTTCACCATGTCCGGGTGTTCTAGGGCAAACTGCATGGCCGTTTTTCCGCCCATCGAGTGTCCGATGATATGTGCCCCATCGTACATCCAGTGCGCTTCCATGAACTGTCGGAGGTCTTCGGCCAATGCTGGATAGTCGTGGGTGTCGGAGTGTGGCGAGCGGCCATGGTTGCGCTGGTCGAGGATGAAAACGGTGTGGTTTTCGGCCAATTTTCGGGCGATGGTCTGCCAATTATCCAGCGTCCCGAACAGGCCGTGCAGGATGATGACGGGTTCTCCCTGCCCAAAAGTTTTGTAGTTGAGTTCCAAGTCTGAATCGTTTAAGTTCGTTTGCAAAGTAGTTTTTTACCTTTGCAAACTCTGTGAAAACACAAGTAAAACCACATTGTTTAGCCAATTTTTTAATCATGAACTTGGAGGTCGCTTGTGATTGAAAAAATCTAAGTCGCTGAAAATGAACGCCTTGGATGCCGTCAATCATCAATCTTCAATCGTCAATCCGACATTATGCATCAGATAAGCCCTGACCTGCTGACCCTCAAACAGGTCAGTCAAATACTCATTTCGGGTGACCCAATCGCCCTTTCCGCTGAGGCAATCAACCGCATTGCCCATTGTCGGCTCTTTTTGGACAACAAACTGTCCGCCTCCGGCGAAACATTTTACGGCATCAACACTGGCTTCGGGTCGCTTTGCAATGTGCGAATCGGCCACCATGAACTGGAGCAACTCCAACTGAACCTCGTCATGTCACACGCCTGTGGCATGGGCGACGAGGTACCTGCCGATGTGGTTCGGCTCATGTTGTTGTTGAAAATACAGGGGCTTTCGCAAGGATTCTCTGGGGTGCAACTCGATACCGTTCAGCGCCTCATAGACTTTTTCAATGCCGACCTGTTGCCCGTCATTTATCAGCAAGGTTCGCTTGGCGCCTCCGGTGATTTGGCACCACTGGCACACCTCAGCTTGGCACTGATTGGAATGGGCGAAGTCCACCTGAAGGGCGATCGAATGGCTGCCGCCGATGCCCTGAAAAAGTTCGGGTGGGAGCCCCTCCGCCTCCAATCCAAAGAGGGGTTGGCCCTGCTCAACGGCACGCAGTTTTGCCAAGCTTACGGCGTCTGGTGCCTGTTGGAGGCCCGGCGTTTGTACGAGGTGGCCAACCGCTGCGCCGCGCTTTCCATTGATGCTTTCGACTGCCGGATGGCACCGTACAATGAATTGTTGCACAAAATCAGGCCGCATGAAGGTCAGTTAAAAACCGCCGAAACCATTCGCAATTTGTTGAGAACCAGCGAGTTGGCAGCTTGTGAAAAGACCGCCGTGCAAGACCCCTACGCCTTCCGTTGCGTGCCACAGGTACATGGCGCCAGCTACGACGCCATCGCCCACGTGGAGCGGGTTTTTTCCACCGAAATCAACAGCGTGACGGACAACCCTACCATCTTCCCCGATGACGATATCATCCTCTCCGGTGGCAATTTTCACGCCCAGCCATTGGCGCTGACGCTTGACTATCTCGCCATCGCACTCGCCGAACTGGGTAGCATCAGCGAACGCCGCACTTACCAGCTTATCAGCGGACAACGAGGGCTGCCGCATTTTTTGACCAAAAATGGTGGCGTCAATAGCGGGTTCATGATTCCTCAGTACACCGCCGCCAGCATCGTCAGCCAGACCAAGCAGCTCTGCACCCCCGCTTCAGTGGATAGTATTGTATCCTCCAACGGTCAAGAAGACCATGTGAGCATGGGCGCCAACGCCGCTACAAAGGCATGGCGGGTGGTGAAAAACGTGGAACGGGTGCTGGCCATCGAGTTATACACAGCTGCGCAGGCGATGGAATTTCGCAGGCCGCTGCGTTCGTCAGATGCAATAGAAACACTGCTATCTGAATATCGGAAGGTGGTGCCAATGGTCGAGGAAGACCGGGTTATGAGTGTGGATATGGAAGCGACGGTGGAGTTTTTGAGGTTGATAAAAGTTGATTGGAGTTGATAAGGGTTGATATAGCTTGTGCCCCAGCCCTTAGCAACCAAAATCAAAGCGCTTCTGGCTCACTCCTCGTCGAAAGGTCAATCTTTTCAATGCTTTCCACGTTTTTCAATGCTCTCAGGAAGTCCACCTCATCCCCTTTTTTCTTGAAAACAACCCGATAATTATAAGCTGTTTTGAGCACGCCCTCCGCATTGGTCTCGTAGTCGGAGCGCCAGTGCTGGATGCGTTTGCAATACTGGGAGAGCAGTTGGAGCGCCTGCTGTTCTGAAACAACGTTTTCTGTTTCGAGCTTAAATCGAAGTACGTTGACGTGGTGGTGGCCAGCGGTGGAAAAAGGCGTCCATTTCAGTAAAAAAGCCACCGTACAGAAGGCCACCGTGCCGATGAAAGCAATGTTGTATCCGTGTACCCCGCAACTGATGCCGATGGCCAGCGAGGCAAACATGAAAATGATGTTGCGTGGGTCACGGAGGTTGGTGCGAAAGTGGATGATGGCCAGTGCCCCTATCATCCCCAAGCCCCTTGCCAAACTGTCGCCGATGGCGAGCATCACGGTAGCGGCAGCCATCGAGCCGAGAATCATCGCCTGCACGAAATTGCCGGGCACGAAGAGGTCACGTGAGGTCTTTTCGTAGGTAAATGCCACGACGATGGACAACAAAAACGAAAAAAGCATGGCATACACCACGGACATCATCGCCGGGTTGTCGGTATTGGCTTGAAGTAGCGAGAAGTCGAACATGGGCTAGCGATTGTTGGATGGTGTTTTTGATAAATTGCTATTTATGCGAATTAGGGGTTGAAAACGAAGTTTT
Source organism: Saprospirales bacterium (assembly GCA_024642645.1). Taxonomy (GTDB): domain Bacteria; phylum Bacteroidota; class Bacteroidia; order Chitinophagales; family Saprospiraceae; genus UBA6168. The sequence continues at coordinate 4,132 of JAHEAS010000199.1, forward strand.
GACCTCGGAGAGGTCTTTTTGACCGTTTCAATCCCTAATTCGCATTATTTGCTTAATTCTACTTTGTTACTTTAGGAAAGTAGAATTAATTAACTGATGTTACGCAGCTTTCTGTTGGATACTAGCCGGCCTTTTTCATTTTAGTGAAGCAGGTCTGAGATTCCGTTAAAAACGCCGCACTGTTTGTCCAAAGGACTCCTTCGGAGAGCGCAGCGAGTTTGCGGAGTTTAGGAATTTCAGACCTGCGGAACGTTAAGAAATGAAAACAGCCTTGATTTTTTTGTTTCTTTTTTTATCAAGAAAAAAAGATAATAAACGATTGTTAATCAATGCTTTAGCCGTGAATTGTCTTGGTTCTTTTCCTTGATGAAAAGAACTAAAAATTAGGCCGGAAGAGACTGCGTAACATCAGTTAATTAACCTAAGTTGCGGATGCTGGTTGATAAAGGTTGATTTAGTTTATAAAGGTTGATATTTAGCAGCTTGGGGATAAAATCAACCCTTATCAACCTCATCAACTCCATCAACCAGCTCAAGTCTTAAATTATCCGCAACTTGAATTAATTAACTGCCAGTATTTGTCTAGTAGTCTCGGTTTTTATCAAATACATGCCAGCAGGCCAATCGCTCACATCCATTTTAGTTTCATTGAAAAAGGCCTTTTTCAGCCGTAGCCGACCCAATTGGTCGAAGACCTCGACCGTCTGTTGCACCGGCTTTTCGCTCCGCAAAACGACCTCGCCGTCACTGGCTGGATTGGGGAAAATGGCCAGTATTTCTGCCTGCGCTTCATCTCCGACCGCCGAGATGCCGGTATCGTTGTTGGCCTTAAATGTCGGGTTTTTAATGACAAAACTACCTGTGCCGTTCGGTGAGCGGGCATATCCCTTGTCGGATTGTTGTGCCCCGAAGGTGACGTCCTGTACGATCGCGCCACTGGCGTTTATCAGCATCAATTGTTCCCCCAAGGCGCTCAACTTGAAATTGGCATGCAGCGGCCCCTGGCTGCTATCTTCGTCTGCCCAAATAATGAGATAGTCGTACGCAGGAATGCTGACATTGGTCGGAAAGTCCCATTTCATCAGGTTGGCGGGGTTGTCGGTAAGGAACCAACCATTGAGGCTGACGGGACTTCCAGAGGTGTTGTACAGTTCAATCCAGTCATTGAATTCTCCGGCCTCATCCGCGATGGTGGAGGTGTTCGAGGCCATGAATTCATTGATGACTATTGGGGTTTGCGCACCAACTTTGCCGAAGGCAAAAAGGCAAAACAGGAACGTTGCTAAAGTTTTTGCTGTGAAATCAAGTTTCATCTCAGATAAATTTTGTGTGAATTTTTTGCAAGTCGGCAAAGGTGCGTTTTTTCTGTCAACCTCCTTTTCCCAATTTTGTAAAAACCGTGACATTGTGGCTGTCTATCAAAAAAACAGAGCACCCTCCAACTTAAAGCCGAAGGGTGCTCCGAAACGCCAGCCCGTTGCATGGCTGACCTGTTTTTGGTAAAAAAGCCTACCAAATCTTCACGAACCGCTCCGTCACCTGCCCGTCGCCTTCTTGCAAAGAAAGCAGATAAGTGCCAGCGGCCAGCTGTGTAATGTCGAAGTTCAGTTCGTTTTTCCCAGCGGATGCTTGCTCGTTGCGGAGCATAACCACTTGGCCCAGCGTGTTCAAAATGCGCAAGTTGGCCTCCCCAGCGGCGGTGGCCGTGTAGCGCACCGTCACAAAGTTCCTCGCCGGATTGGGAAGCAGCGCAAAGCCAGTAATTGCAGCTTCGTTCACGCTTGAAACCGTCGTGTTGCAGCTCAAAGTAAACGCCTCCAACCAAGCGCAACCGCCAGCATCCACCACTTCCAACATCAGGGTAGCCGTTCCATCGCCTGCCAAGAGGGTCGCTGATTCGGTTGTTGCACCGTTGGTGATTTCCCAACCAGCACCTTCCACCATCGTCCAAGTAAAGCTGTACGGCGCCGTGCCGTTCACGGCATTAGCACTCAGGTTGTAGTTGTTGCCACAATCCAAAGTCGTGGGAATGGTTGCACTGACTGCGAAAATGGCGTCCGTCAGGTTCACCGTCAGCGTGTGCGTGGCACCGTTGCCACAGGCATCCGTGGCAGTATAGGAGTAAATTGTCGAGGTCGCTTCGCAACTGGAGGCTACGGTCGTTTCCATGTTGAGCGTGACGTTGTTGCAGTCGGTGGCCGTGGCAGCGGGTGGCGTCCAAGTCGCAAATTCGGCTGCTGTCATTGTCAGTTCCGTCGGCATCGGCTCGAAAACCGGGGCCTGCGTATCCATTTCTGTGATGGTCTGTGAGGCAGTTGCTGCATTTCCGCAGCCGTCCGTCGCCGTCCAGGTGCGGGTGTAGGTCATACCACAGTTGTTCGGTAGTACTTCGTCGCTGAATGCCAAAGCCGCCGTGCCGCAATCGTCGGTCGCCGTCAGGTCAGCAAACACGACTGACTCGCCGCATTCGATGGTCAGGTTCTCGACTGGGCCGCTGAACACAGGTGGCTCGCTGTCCGTCACCGTTATTTTTT
>JAHEAS010000200.1 GCA_024642645.1 Saprospirales bacterium
CAAACGGAGGTGGGGATAAAAACCATAAAATTGGTGGTTCGATGACACTAAATAACCTAAGTTACGGATGCTGGTTGATTTAGTTGATAAAGGTTGATATTTAGCAGCTTGTGGGTAATATCAACCCTTATCAACCTCATAAACTCCATCAACCAGATCAAGTCTTAGATTATCCGCAACTTGAATTAAATAGTATCCCAAAACTTCAACAAATAAAAAAGGGCATTGACGAAGTCAATGCCCTCACTAGGTGAATTATGTAAATAGTTATTGTTTCAAAAATTTGCCATGTTGCAGGGTCTTTCCGTCTTTGTCATACCTTATTAGATAAAAACCTGACGAAAGCCCGCTGACATTTAGGGTGAGTTCCTGCTTTTGCCCCCGCTTAATTTCTCCAAGCGAAGTCCCGTTCAACGTGAACAATCGAATTGTCCCTCCCTCCATTCCAGGGTTCAAGAATTTAACGGTAATCCATTCATAAGCAGGGGTAGGGTATAGGTTGAAATGGTCAGATTGGCCTTCCAAATTTTTGACGCCTGAAGTCTGCTGCGTTGTATCGCCCGGTGGGGTGATAATGGTGGTATCTTGTGTGGTTGTATCGCCCGGCGGAGTGATAATGGTGGTATCTTGAGTAGTGGTATCGCCCGGAGGAGTAATGATGGTTGTATCCTGCGTGGTTGTGTCACCTGGCGGGGTGATGATGGTGGTATCCTGTGGATTTCCGTTGCATGAAACAGTATTCCCATCGTAGTTGCCTTCATAGGTGTATAGTCCCAATGGCTGTACACCGAAATCGAGGATAGTCAGTTCGTTTCCGGGGTTGGAGCTTACTGAATTCGGCAAGTGATCAAAAGGGTCAACACCATTTACAATAAGCTCTGGGGCGCCAGCTGAACTGCCAGTTAGCTTAAAAGTAAATAATAGTGTTTCGGTATCAGGCTGGTAAATGATTTGAGGGTTGTCCGAAAGAAACCCCATAGAAACGTAAACCTTATTGGGTGCTTCCGCAGGGCTTGGAACCAAGGCATTTTGCATCCAAGTGCCAGCGAGGGGTGTCACGTTGGAGAAGGTCATTCCCGCCGGGAAAATGACAGTTACTTGTCCAGATCCAGTGATTGTATTGCCGCTAGGCATCACATCGCCACAAACCCTAGCATATACGCCGTAGGTGTTTGCGGCACCAGATATGGCTTCAACTTTAAGGTGGACTTGAGCCACGGCAAAATTACTGATGGTAAGGTATGCCACGAAAAGGCAGAGTAGACGAACTTTGTTCATTGTTATTGTTATTTGTTTTACCGATAAATTTATTGCCCGGGGAAAGAAAGGGAAGTGACTATAATTTGCAATCTCTGTGCCATTTAATTACGAAAGGTGGGTGCTCGAACTGTGTTCACAAAATTATTGATGGTTTTTGATGAATATTTTTAGGCTAAAATGATAAAAATTTTGTAAAATTATAAATCGGACTATCCTGTAATTGGAAAAATTATTTTCTACGAAACTACCTTGTTTCAAAATTCTTGCAAGCAATTTTAGTAAAACGCATTATTCAACATGTTTTTAATTCTTGCCTAACTTATTGACAATCAATGGTATAGGGTTGGATATTTAGCAATTAAACGTATCTTTGCGGCGCGAAACAAAAAATACGCTCCAGCCGTTCAAATCAATTAAAAATTGCCCAGCTGCAAACATTTCCAGCAAACACTACATAAGGCAAGCAGTCAACAAAACTTTCCGGCCAATATTACCTAGACAAATACGAACATTCAAACTGCATCTAATACTACCATTTTTCACAAATAATTTTACTTATGTCAACCATGTTGAAAAAAGACTATTCCAAAACAAAACCTCTCTGCAAGGTTACTTTCTCCCTTCCACTCGAAGCTGCTCAAGGCGGCAAAGAGGTGCGCATCCTTGGCGATTTCAACGGATGGAGCTGGGAAAAGGGCTACAAAATGAAAGCTCAAAAAGCAGAATTCACTACTGAAGTTGAACTTGCCGCTGGCAAAGAGTACCAGTTCCGTTACCTTATCGACAACCACATTTGGGAAAACGACTGGAACGCAGATAGCTACCAGGTTACACCATTTGGTGAGTACAACTCTGTCATCTCCCTTCGTGAAGCTGCTGCTGCTGCAAAGGCTGCTATTGCGCCAAAATCTGTTGCTAAGCCAGTTGTAAAAGCTGCTGCACCGAAGGCCGCTGCGAAGCCAGCCGTAAAAGCTGCTGCACCTAAAGCTGCTGCGAAACCAGTAGTTAAGGCCGCTGCAAAACCAGTAGTTAAGGCTGCTGCACCTAAAGCTGTTGCGAAGCCAGTAGTTAAGGCCGCTGCAAAGCCTGCTGCACCGAAGGCTGCTGCGAAACCAGCCGTAAAAGTTGCCGCTCCAGCTGCTGCGAAGCCAGTTGTAAAAGCTGCTGCAAAGCCTGCTACTCCAGCCAAGGCTTCAAGCACCCCGAAGGGTGGCAAGAAATAATCTTTGCCCAATCGCATTTCCAAAAATAGGCCGATTTAATCGGCCATTCCAACGGCGTCTTATGTTAGACGCCGTTTTTTTTTGTCTTTTTTTGAAATTTTAAAACAAAAAGAATTTTAAAACAAAAAGTTTAATAACTTCGACCTAGTTTTTCAACCAATTTTTTCACAACTAAATTCACTAACCATGGAGATTAACTGGCTCGCCGTGCTCGTAGCAGCACTTGTACCTACCCTAATTGGTTTTGTTTGGTACCACCCAAAAGTAATGGGAACAGTATGGATGAAGGCCGCTGACATGACCGAAGAGAAAATGAAGGGTGCCAACATGGGCCTGATTTTCGGCTTGTCTTTCTTTTTCAGCTTAATGTTGGCCATGTCAATGCACTCTTTGACCATCCACCAATTCAACATTCCTGGACTGTTCAATGTGCACGGACAAGACCCTGTGGCAGGCTCGCCTGAGGCTTTGTTTATTGCTGATTTTTTCAGTAAATATGGCACACTACACCGAACATTTGCCCATGGGATGGTACATGGCATCATCACCATGATATTCTTCGGGCTTCCAATTATAGCTACCAACGCTATGTTTGAGCGGAAGGGCTGGAAGTACATTCTGGTTAATTTTGGCTACTGGTTAATCACTGTTAGCCTTATGGGCGGCATCATCTGTGGGTGGCTAAAATAAAGTGTGATTTACGAGTGACGATTTACGATTGGGGATTCCTCAACTTATTTCGTCACTCGTAAATACAAAATGGGAAATGACTTTTACGACCACCCTGGCGAATTTTGAATCAACCTTATGGGGTTTCCATATCGTGGTGCAAGAGGCTCAAGCCCAAGCTTTCATAGAAGGCAACGACCGGCGAGTGGTTTGCACACTGAACAGTAGTGTGGAGTTTCAATGTGCCCTGATGCCCAAGGGGGATGGGCATTTTTTTATCAACGTCAACAAGAAGACAAGGGACAAGCTCAAGTTACATATTGGCTCGGTGGTGGAGGTTTCACTCCGCAAAGACGAGAGCGAATTCGGTCTTCCCATGCCGGAAGAATTTGCTGAGATACTTGCGCAAGACGAAGCTGGAAACAGCCTTTTCCGAAACTTGACACCGGGCAAGCAACGGAGCTTACTTTATATAGTTGGACAGCCAAAGACAACTGATACCCGTTTGAAAAGAGCTGTGGTGTTGGTGGAGCACCTCAAGGTAAACAAAGGCAAGATTGACTTTAAACAATTGCAGCTGGATATGAAAGAGGCCAACCGTTTCGGATTCTGAAGTAAAAATTCCCTTAAAATACATTCAAAAATTTTGCGGCCACTGCCTACCTTTGCACCCGTTTTCAATGAAACAGTAGAAAGAAACGACGGGATGCCCTTCAATCCTTTTTACATTCAATCCAACAATCCTTCAACATGGGAAGAGCATTTGAATATCGTAAGGCAACAAAAATGAAGCGCTGGGCAGGTATGGCCAAAGCATTTACACGAGTGGGCAGGCAAATTGCATTGGCTGTCAAATCTGGTGGTGGCGACCCAAATTATAATCCACGCCTGCGCATGGCTATCCAAAACGCAAAGGCAGCAAACATGCCCAAAGCCAATGTGGACAATGCCATTAAAAAAGCCACTTCCAAGGATTCGGAAAACTATGAAGAGGTCATCTACGAAGGCTATGCTCCGCACGGCATTGCTGTCTTGGTGGAAACGGCCACCGACAACCCGACCCGTACCGTGGCAAACGTTCGTCACGTATTTTCCAAATATGGCGGTTCGCTAGGCACTTTTGGTTCAGTGAGTTATATGTTTTCGCACAAAGCCGTTTTTGCTGTCAACAAAACCGACATCGCCGACCGTGACGAGTTTGAGTTGGAAATGATTGACGCCGGGTTGGAAGAAATTCGGGAGGAAGACGAGCAACTGTTGCTTATTTCCGACTTCAGCGACTTTGGCACTCTCAACAAAGCGCTGGAAGATAAAGGTGTTGAATTTCAGGAATCGAGGCTGGAATGGGTGCCTTCTGTTCAGAAAAAACTATCTGACGAGGAGGTTGAGGAGGTCATCAAGTTGATAGAAAAAATGGAGGAAGACGATGACGTGCAGAACGTTTTCCACACAATGGATATGAGTGAATAAGTTCTGTGAAATGAACATGGAGTATCCAGAATTTTGCGATGTCGTTGAATAAAAAAAGCCTCTTGTGTAAATTTGAGAATCCTCACAACTCAAAAGCACAAGAGGCTTTTTTTTAGAACATAAATTCACAATGAGGATATCCAGCCGGTAAAAAACGAGGGTGAAATAAGGCACTGCCCAAAGTCGCCACACGTTCCCAATCTCAAGAGCTGCTCCTTTCCTCCTGCTCCAGTCCAACAACTAACTTTCCCGTTGCTAAAATTGGAATTGCGCATGTTTCTTTTGCCGGATTGCCGACCTACAATGCGGCTTTGTCTTTCAAACAACCAAACAAAACCAACCTTCGATTGAACTAATGCCCCATTGATTTGTAAATTTGCCAAACTAATAATGCGATGGTTCGTTCCATCTGGGATTTCTCAAATTTAATTATTACGATTCTAACCTTCAATTCATGATGAGACATTTCTTAACTACTTTTTGCGCAGTACTTTTTACGCTCTCCATTTCTGCCCAATCTGCTCCTAAGTATTTCCAAAAAGTTACAGAACAGCAGGTATTTCTCCCACAAAATGCAGAAACAGTGACGATGCCTAGCAGCTACATCTTGTTTTCGCTCGACCTTCCTGCCATGCGCAACCACCTACGCAATGCACCTGCCGAAGGGTCCGCCGAGGCACTGTCTGGCAGTTTTCAAGTAGAGTTACCACTGCCAGATGGCACAGTGGAAACTTTCAAAGCTTGGGAATCACTGGTGATGGACCCTGCATTGGCGGAGCGCTACCCGATGATTAGGACGTTTGCTGGAATTGGTCTCACCGACCCTACGCACACTGTGCGATTTGGCTTTGGTTTGGATGGCTTCCATGCATTCATCGTAAAAGATGGCGGGGGCTCTTTGGTAATGCCATACGCCAGCAACCAAACGCAATACTATCTATGCTTTAACCGCTCAGAATTGAGTTGGCAGAACGTTGACCTACCTGCCCCACTTGTTAAATTTGTGCCAATGGAAGGCGGTCCAATTGACCCATCCGGCCTCATTCCCGAAGACAACGAAGTTGATTTTCGGGGCGGTGGCGAAGGTGCACTGACCGTTAGGAGGACCTACCGTTTTGCACTAGCTTGTACGGGTGAATACGGGATAGGCCACGGTGGTACTGTGCCGACAGTTCTTTCTACTTTGGTCACCGCAACAAATACCCTCAATTCGGTCATGGAGCGAGATGCTGATGTTCGAATGATGATGGTCCCTAATAATGATTTGCTTGTTTTTGTTGACCCAAACAACGACCCATATAATAACGCGAACATGGGTTTATCTCTGCTCGGCCAAAATGAAGATGTGCTCAACCAGATAGTGGGCTTGTCCAGCTTTGACATCGGTCACGTTTACACTGGCCCTTGCAATGATGTGGGTGGCGTCGTGAGTGGCTCAGTTTGTAGTGGTGGCAAAGGACGTGGAGTCACTTGCAATTGGGGTACCGATGTCGTTGGAACAACGCTTTCCATTGCAGCGCACGAAATGGGTCACCAGTTTACTGGAGGCCATACATTCAATAACTGCCCTGGACAAGAAGACCAACATTCATCAGGTTCAGCATGGGAGCCTGGTAGTGGAAGTACCATATTGTCCTACCAAGGTTCCTGCGGCTCTAACAACATACCTGGTCCTGCCAGCATCCATTACCACGGTGGTACGGTGGAGCAGTTTTGGATAAACACCCACCAAACAGGTGGTAGCATTTGTGGCAATCTCTTCGAGACATCTAACCATTCACCTGTTGTGGAACACAACTACACAGATGGTTTCTATATCCCAATCAGTACGCCATTTGAGTTGATTGCCTCGGCGAGCGATGCCGACAACGACCCCATCAAATATGTTTGGGAACAAATAGACCTTGGGCCTTCTGTGCAGCTTGGGACACCATTTGGAAGCTCTCCCGCTTTTAGGGTTTATGACCCAGTGGTCAGTGGCAAACGGTATTTTCCAAGGCTTCCTATTCTTTTGAATAATGGGTCAGAA
>JAHEAS010000201.1 GCA_024642645.1 Saprospirales bacterium
CTGGTAGATTTACCGGCCTCCATTTCGGTCATCAGCGTCTGCACAATGATGTTGCCCTGTCCGGAGGCAGTTTCGAGCGTGATGCCGAACTGCTCCTTCACAGTCGGGGCCACGTACTGCTGCATGTACGCATTGATGAGGGGGTCGCCCTGCCACATCATCAGGTGGACGGTACTGCCCTGTGCTTGTTGGAGGGTTTGCTCCCAGGTGAGGGCGGCAGGTTCGGCGGCGGTCTGCTGCGGAGTGTCGTTACAGGCAGCCGAGAAAATGAGGGCAAAAAGTAGAAAAGGGATACGAGCCATGGTCAAAGATAGCTTAAAGCAGCGCGGTGACACCTTTTCAAAGGCGTCACCGCTGGGCGAAAATATGCCATTTTTCAAAACAACCACCTCACCCCAAATTGGAACTGCCTCGGCGCACCCGCATTTTTCTGAACGATGCCCCGTTCCCTGCCGCCCACTTGTATCTGGTTGCTCTGCGTGGCATTGTTGCTGTATCCGCTGAGGTTGGTGGTGTTCAGCAGGTTGAACACATCCACCCGTAGTTCCAGCGTTTTTTTGCCAATGGCAAAATCATACTGGACGCCGAGGTCAAACACTTTTGACCAGTCGAGGCGGTCGCTGTTTCGGCTTTCGCCGGGTTGGCGGTCGCTGTTGCCGACGTAGGCATCGCCAAAAGAAGCGCCGTCGCCGTTCAGGTCGGTCGTGCCGTAGAGCAGTGCATCGGGAATGCGGTTCACGGGCTGCCCGCTTTGCACCAGTCCAGCGAGGGTGATGCCCAGCCCGCCCACAGGGTAGTAGGTCACGATGCCGTTGAGTATGTGGCGGCGGTCGTTGATGCTGGCGCCCCATTCGGAGTCGAAATCGTTGCCGTCCATCGCCCGGAAGTTGATGTCCTCCGTGTTGTTTTCCAGATAAGACAGCGTGTAGTTGATGCGCCAAGCCAGTTTGCCCTCGCCCCTATCCTGTTGCAGGTTGAAACTGGCGGCGTAGTAGCGGCTCTCGCCCGCCGTTTCAGACATGACCACGTTTCGAGCGACGCCGAAGACCGTGTCGCCATCAATCAGGGTGTAGCTGCCGCCAAGGATGGGGATGGGGCGGCTGTCATCTGCCTGCGCCGGGGTGCGCACGGTAACATTGTTCGGATCGTTGAGCGGATAAGCGGCAGCGGCGTTGAGGTTGCGCAAACGGAAAAGATTCTGCGAGCGATTGTGGACGAGGTCCACGTAAAACAGGCGTTTTTCATCCAACTGCAACTGGTAGCCGAGCGCAATCTGATGGGTCAACGGGTTGTCGTAGCCGTTGGGGTTGAGGATGCGGCGTTCGTTGCTGAACACACCTTCCCGTTGCCCTTGCAGGCTCTCGAACTTTGGCCCGTTCAGGTATTGGACGTTGGAGGCGCTGCCGCTCAGGTTGCCGTCAAAAGTGATTTTGTCAACATCCGTACCGGAAGGCAGAATGCCAAGGCTGACCAACTGTTGCAACTGCCTTTTGTAGTCTGCCGACGTGGTGTTTTGTTGCAAAGCATCGCTGTAAACGCCATACAGGATTTTATCATAAAAAATGCCGTAGCCACCCCGCAGCGAGCTGCGTCGTCCGAGCTGGTAATTGAAGTTGAAACGGGGAGCAAGGTTGTTGAAATCGCCCTGATCGCTGCCGCCTTTCGAGAGGTTGTCGTAGTCGTACCGTAGCCCTAGCGTGAGGTTCAAGCGGTCGGTGGCAGCGATCTGGTCTTCGAGGTAAACCGAAAAGACATTCTGGGCTTTTCCGAAGGAAGCAGGACGCAGCTCTACGTTGTAATTCAGCACCTGCACGTCCGCTGGGATGTCGTTTACGCCGAGGTCGGCACCATGCCCAGCCTCCCGCAACTGGTTCAGTTGCTCATCCGTGAGTTTCACGGTGTAATTTCCGTTCACATTGCCGCCACCAAGCAGGCCGTGGTCAGCAGAGACGATGCCAAGGCCACCCTTGAGCGTGTGGCGGTCAGCGTAGTATTTGAATTTTTGGAGAAACTGCACGGTGTTTTCCGTGGCATCGAAGATGTAGCCGGGGTGACCAAGCACGGCGATGGCCTGCTCCTGTGGGTCGAGCACGGCCACTTGCGGGCTGCCCTCGTTGGCTGCCCTGCCGTAGTTCCAGCGAAAACGGGCGTACTGGAGGTTGGTCTCCGAACTGAATTTGCCGCTGACGTAAGTGTTTTTCGAAGCCAACAGCACGGAATTTCTGTCCTGGAAATTGGCAGCCGAGGGGAACTGCACGCCCCCTTCCAGCCCGCCGCCCTGCCGCTCGATGGCGACGATGCCCACATTTGCCCGCAGGGAAGAGCGGAATTTTTGGCTCCATATCTGGTCAATTTTCCCTGAAAGATAGGTGAACCGGTTTTCGCCCCGCACCGTTTCGTTTACGCCGAGGGCGGGTGACGTGAGCAGGTTGTCCTTCAGGTCTGTGGTGTGTTCGAGGTTGAGGTAGTAAAACGTCTTGTCCTTTTTGATGGCACCGCCAAAGCCCACGCCCGCTTGGTAGCGTTGGAAGCCGTCTTTCACGGCATTGCCGGAGAGGTCCCGCTGGGGGTATTTTGAGCTGGCATCAATGGCCGGGCCGGGCCGGGTGACGATGAACGCCTCGCCGCCGAACTCGTTGTTGCCGGAGCGTGTGGTGATGTTGATGACGCCGTTATTGGTCAGGCCGTATTCGGCGGAATAGTTGTTGGTCAGCACGGTCACGTCTTTGGCGAAACCTACGGGGATGGCGAATTTCTGACCACCGAGGAAGCGTTCGTTGTTGTCCAAGCCGTCAACGAGGTAGCTGGTGAAAAGGGAATTTGCCCCGTTGATGCTCACATTGGGTGCTTCGGGATAGAAGCCAGTCGCTTGTGAGACGTTGGGCAGTCGGTAGAGCACCCGCGTGATGTCCCGCCCCTCGATGGGCAGTGCCTCGATTTCTTTTTGCGAAAGCTCAAAAGAAACTTCGGCGTCTGTTCGGTTGATTTTGGCAGTGGAGGCAGCTTTGACTACCACCTCGCCGAGGTTGATGGACGTTTCCGACAGCACGAGCTGCACCGTCCGGTTCTGGTTGGAGCGCAGGTTGATGATGCCAGACTGCGCCGCTTGGTACGGCAAAAAGTCGGGCACAAAAACTTCATAGCCATCCACCACAGGTAGCGAGCGGAAGGTTGCTTTGCCTTGGGCGTTGGTTTCCTGCACCTGCTCGAAGCCCCTTGCCCCGTTTTTCAGTTGAACAGGCACGTTGGCCAAAGGCTGGCGTTCTGCGTTTAGGATGGAAACGGTGAGGTCTTCTTGAGCGGTTAGTAGGGTCACAAAAAAAGTGATGAACGTGAGCAGAAGTGTTCGCATAAATTTTTGAAAAAGGTTGTTAAAAAAGGTTGTTGCTTAATTGCAACTTTCCACTGTTCTTGTGCTTTAGTAGTTGAAGTTGAAAATGCCTGACAAGTGTAAGCGATTTTTTAGCAAACGACTGCGTTTGAGAACCCATTCTTTAGCTTTGAGCGCAAACCAATATTGCCTATGAATTACATCGAAACCTTTCTGAACGGCTATGCCGGTTACGCCAGTTACCTATGGAGCGAAATCGTGCATCCCAGTTGGCACAACTATTTTTACTGGCTGCTGGCGGTATCTGCATTCTTTTTTTTGTTGGAAATAATCACACCTTGGCGGAATGAGCAGCCCCGGTTTCGCAAGGATTTTTGGCTGGACCTTTTTTACATGTTTTTCAATTTCTTCCTTTTTTCCCTCGTGGTTTACAATGCTGCCTCGAACATGGTCGTGGAATTGTTCAATGACGGCATACAGGAACTGACGGCGGTTGATTTGCAAGCGTTGAATCCCATGCGCAACATGCCACTGTGGGCCATTCTACTGGTGGGTTTCGTTGTCAGCGATTTTATTCAGTGGTGGATTCATCGCCTGCTGCACCGCTCCAGTTGGCTGTGGGAGTTTCACAAAGTGCACCATTCGGTGGAGCAGATGGGTTTTGCGGCGCACCTTCGCTATCATTGGATGGAGAACGTGGTTTACCGGAGCATCCAGTACGTGCCGCTCGCACTGCTGGGCATCGGGTTGTACGATTTTTTTATTATCCATATTTTCTCCCTGGCGGTTGGGCATTACAACCATTCCAATATCAGCGTGCCAGGTTGGGTGAGTGGTGGCGTAGTGGGATTATTGGTAGGACTGGCCATCGCTAGTGGCGGGTTTGGACTGCAGATTTTGGAAAATCCTAGTTGGCAATCGCAGGCGCTGGCAGTTGCTGGAAGCACGCTTTTTGGCAGCCTCGTGTTGGGCAGGGCGATGAAATACATCTTCAACAGCCCTGAAATGCACATCTGGCACCATGCACATGACTTGCCGCCTGACCGGCAATATGGCATCAATTTCGGCACTACGCTGGCGGTTTGGGACTACCTCTTCGGTACTGCCCATGTCCCGAAGGATGGTCGGGACATCCGGCTCGGATTTCCGGGCATGGAGGGTTTTCCATCGTCTTTTGTCGAACAAAACCTGCATGGGTGGAAGGGGTGAACGTGCCGCCAAACGATAGCTCGGCGACGCCAAGCACTGAATGATTTCCCTATGACAGAGACGGTCAAAAATCTTTTAAGAGCACTGGTAAGTTTCCTTTTCCTTTTGTTTGCCCACAAGGGAGGGTATTATTTTTATGGGTCGGCGTTTACCATCGTCATTTTTCAGCTTTGGATTGCTATTTCCTTGCTGGCCACGATTATTTACATCGGCAAGGCCCTTAAAATCAGCGTCCTTTTCCCCATTGCGTTGGTCGCGCTGCTAGAACTGTTTTTCATCCTCAGCTTTCAAATCATCAGTTCGGGAACGCGCTTGAGCGAACCTTTCATTGTCTTCTTAAAACAGGTGTATTTTGAGCGGTGCAGGAATGTCTGCTTCGATGATGAACGCTCGTTTCGATACGACAGCACCTTGTTTTACACGCTCCCGCCGGGCCGTCACCGTTTTTCGAACATAGAATTCAAAACGAATTACGAAGTCAATGGCTTGGGGTTCAGGGATGACGAAGCGTCCTTGACAGACCCGGAAATTGTCTTTCTTGGAGACTCCCACACCATGGGCTGGGGTGTCGAAAAAGCCGAAACTTTCGAAGCTTTAATCGAGAAGGAACTCCACAGTAAGTGCTTGAACACTGGCATTGCCTCCTACGGAACAGCCCGAGAGTTCCTCACTTTGGGCAGGCTGGATTTGGCGCAAAGCAAACTGTTGGTTTTGCAGTTCTGCAAAAACGATACGACGGAAAACCAAACCTTTGTTGCTCACGGAAACCACTTGCCCATTTCGGATAAAAAGAAGCTGGAAAGTAGCGGCAAATGGAACCAGTTGTGGAAGTCCTATTTCCCTTTGAAATATTGTTACGCTTCGTTTTTTCAGCTCTGCAACAATGCCATTTTAGCTTGCTCCGCAAAGAAAACGCCACCGCTCCCGTATAAAATGAACGACGAAGAGGTGGCGAACTTTTTTAGCATAATCCTAAAAATCAAGGAAAAATTTGATGGCAACATCTTGATTTTCAATATCAACGAGCAGTACGAACCATCAACTATTTTCAGCCAATTTCAGCAATACCTGCGTGCAAATCCAATAGAAAAACTCCACCTTTTGGACGCAGATGCCCACCTGACTCGTGACGATTATTTCATCATTGATGACCATTTGAATGCAAATGGTCACCGAAAATTAGCAAATCAATTGGGCGCTTATATTTTGGAAAACAGGTTGCTGGACTGATTAAGAACGACTAAGAGAACTTGGGAATTATAGGATACTAGCGGGTTGTCGTTCCACCCTCGGATGTTACCTTTGTTTCCATTTTAAAACTTGCTCACTGCTTTTTTATGCAAGAAAATACCAGCAAAGCTGAGTTGACCGATTGGGTGAGGCGCTACACCAAGGAAAATTGATGATTTACCTGCGTAATTTTATCGTCCCCAGTTTCCCTAAATCACAAACATAGCTGCATGCACATCATTCTGGATATGTTTTTCTATACCTACTGCGCCACGCTCATCGTCATTGCGTTGTATTGTTTCCTTCAGTTACACCTGCTTTGGCAAAGTCGGAAAGCCAGTCATCTTTTGCCATCTACAAAACGGCTTGAGGCGTCCGAGCTTCCATTTGTAACTGTCCAACTCCCAATTTTCAATGAAAAATACGTGGTCGAACGCCTGATTGACGCCGTGGCTAAGCTCGACTACCCAAAGGAGCGTTTCGAAATCCATGTCCTTGATGACAGTACCGACGAAACGGTGGACATCGTGCGGCAACGAGTGGAGGCATATCGGCGCAAAGGCTTCCAAATCGAGCATATCCGGCGGACGAAGCGACAGGGCTTTAAGGCGGGTGCCCTCCGCGATGGTTTGAAGGAGGCGCAGGGTGAGTTCACCGCTATTTTCGATGCCGACTTTTTACCAAAGCCCGATTTTTTGCGAAAGACGCTGCCTGTTTTTTCCGATGAAAAAATCGGCGTGGTGCAAACCCGTTGGGAGCACCTGAATGAAAAATACTCACTCCTCACGCGCTTGCAGGCGCTCATGCTCAATGTGCATTTTCGCGTAGAGCAACGCGGCCGCCATGCTGGTGGATACTTGCTCCAGTTCAACGGAACGG
>JAHEAS010000202.1 GCA_024642645.1 Saprospirales bacterium
ACGCTTTGCCTATCTGAAATTCCATACTATCCCATAGTCAATGAATGCCGCAACATCACGGGTTCTTTCGACCCAAATGATAAAAACTGCTTTGTCAATGGTCACTTGGAAAATGCTATTGTTAAGCCAAATACCAGCCTTGAATATCAGATACGCTTCCAAAACACCGGCAATGACACGGCATTTACCGTGGTCATCAGGGACACCCTGCCAAAGACTCTGGATATAACAAGTGTGAGCCCCGGTGCTTCCAGTCACCCATATGCCGTTGAATTATATGGTGATGGTATATTAAAATTCACTTTCAAGGACATCATGCTTCCCGATAGCAACACCAATGAACAAGCCTCTCATGGCTTCATTAAATTCAGGGTAGAACAAGTTCCCAATCTCAGCAACAATACCCTCATCCAAAATAATGCAGGAATATATTTCGACTACAATGCACCCATTGTCACCAATACGCATACGCTGACGATTCGAGGAGCCAGTGCTATTGATGAAACCAGTTTAAGACCCGTTTCGTCCCGTATGCTTCCGAATCCCTTTTACAAAACATCGACCTTGCGGCTATTCGATGCTTTTGGAAAACAGTTGCTAATACAACAAGTCAAAGCACCGACCCACCAGCTGGAGCTTGATGACATTCCGGCAGGCTTATATTTCTATCAGCTTCAACAAAACGGGAAAATCAAGTCGGTGGGCAAAATGGTCAAGCAATAGACCCAACAGGACGACATCAATCGTAAATCACCGCCCTGGCCACCACCTCTTCATAATACGCCTCGTATTGTGGTAAAACATGCCGGATGTCAAACCGTTCGGCTTGTTCCAGCGCATTTTTGCGGAAAGTTTGCAGCACATGGTCGTCGCTGAGAATGGTAATGGCATGAGCGGCCATGGCCTCCACATCACCAACGTCGCTGAGGAACCCGGTCTCGCCGTGGATATTCACCTCAGGCAATCCGCCAGCGTTGGAGGAAATGACAGGCACCTCGCAAGCCATGGCTTCCAAGGCAGCTAGGCCAAAGCTCTCGCTTTGAGAAGGAATGAAAAACAGGTCGGAAATGGCTAGCAATTCCTCAACGGCGTCCTGTTTGCCGAGAAACCGGATTTCGTCGCAAAGGCCGATTTGGCGGCAAAGGTCTTCCATTTGGCGGCGTTCCGGACCGTCACCAATGAGCATGAGCTTGCTGGGGATGGTTTTGTGCACTTTTTCAAAAACCCGGATGACATCCTCCACCCTTTTTACTTTTCTGAAATTGGAAGTGTGCGTGAGAATCCGCTCGCCGTTCGGAGCAATGGCTTTTTTGAAATGGTCCTTGTTGATTTTGCGAAAGCGGTCAAAGTCCACGAAATTAAAGATGACCTTGATTTCCGTTTCAATCTTGAATTTCTCCAAAGTTTCCGCTCGTAAAAATTCAGATACTGCCGTGACACCATCCGATTTGTTGATGGAAAATTCAACAACGGGTTTGAAGGCGGGGTTGGTTCCGACCAGCGTGATGTCCGTTCCGTGCAACGTGGTAATCACCGGTACGTAGCGCCCATCTTGCAGTAAAATCTTCTTGGCCATGTAAGCCACAGCAGCGTGCGGTATGGCGTAGTGCACATGCAGCAGGTCCAGTTTTTCAAATTTCACCACCTCCACCATCTTACTGGCCAGCGCCGTATCATAGGGCGGGTACTCGAAAAGCGGGTAGTCCTCCCCGTTTACCTCGTGGTAAAACACGTTTTCGTGAAAGGTGGAAAGTCGGGCCGGACGTCGGTAAGTGATGAAGTGAACTTCGTGGCCCTTTTTGGCCAAGCCCATGCCAAGCTCCGTGGCCACTACGCCGCTGCCGCCAAAAGTGGGATAACAAACAATGCCGATTTTCATGTTTTACAAGGAAAAAGTTTAAAGGAAAAAGGAAAAAGTGAGCTGGTAAAAACCTTGAAGTACCGCTTTAACCTCGTCTTCCATGCCTTTGTTTAGTTGATAAAAAACATCTGTAAATACACTTTGCGAAGCTAAAGGTTTAAATGAAAAATGGATGCCCGGTTTCCCAAGCATCCATTTTTAGTTTGCAGTTAGCAATCAAGGCCGTGTAAGCAGCCCCTGACTGCCCACTGCCTACCGTCAATCTGCTTGCCCCTTTGGGGCCAACTTTCTTAACGCACTACCATCAGTTTCGCATGGTAAGGCTTTCCATCGGCAATGACCTGCAAGATGTACATGCCGGGCGCTTGGCCACTCAGGTCAAGTTCCTGGTTGATGCTTGTAGCATTCTCCTGCTGCGACTGGAACACAACCTGACCATTCAGGTTGAGCAAGCGCATTTGCACATCCATGTTTTTCAACAATTTCACGTCCACAAAGGCCCTGCCAGTGGTTGGGTTCGGGTAGAGGGTGATTTCCTGCACGCCGTTCACTTCCTCCGCAGCGACAAAGACGCCGAGGGTAAAAGCTTTGAATCCCTTGCAACCGCCTTCACTGGTGACTTCGACGCTGTAGGTTCCGATAGGCAGCCCGGTTGGGTCTTCATCATAGGAAATCGTGTCGCCAGCCATATTAGTCCAGATGTAGGTAAATGGCCCTTGGTCAAAAGGAATCATTAAGTTGATGCTGCCCGTGGAGTCGCCGTCAAGACTGCCATTTACATTGCCAATGACATAAATTGCTTCAGGGCAACCCGTGACATTGATATTGTCAATATCAAGCCAGTAGTCGCCAACGCCCCAGGTACCCCGGAAGCGGACATTGATGGCTTCGCCATCGAAGGCATTGAGCAGGACGGATTTTGTGGCAAAACCAGTGGACGCTACGTGGTTGGTACTATTGATGGTCAGTACCGTCTGCCAAGTAGCCTTACAATCTTTGGATACCTGCACTTCGAGTTTGTCGTTGGCACCGAGGGTGGTAGCCGTTGTTCCTGCTGACCAGTTCACGTAGCGGTAGTCAAACTTGAGGGTATCGCCAGTAACGATTGGGCCAACCCGGTGGGTGGTCAAATCCACGCTAGGGCTACTGGCGTACAGGTTTCTCCCTAAAACATAGGTGGGGTTGTTGTGAGCATTCGGCCCGAAAATAGTGCCCGTGGTCGTCCAACCAGCTCCGATAGCATTGTCCTCAAAATCCTCTTTCAGCGGCTTCGGATAGGCCGTGATAATGAAGGTACTGAAGGTATCGTTCTGCGATTGGCTGTCGCCATCGAGCACGGTCCATGCCTGCAAGTGGTAAATGCCCGGCACGGAGAAGTCCCAAGTGGTTTCAAAGGAAATGACCTCTGTGCTGTCGTTGCCAATTACACCCGTGAATAGGCCGTCCTGTGGTACTGGAATCGGTGCCACTTGTCCATTTACCGCAAAATAAAACTCGAAAAGCGTTTGCGGCGCTTGGCCAAAGTTGTGGAGTTCAATGGTTACTTCCTCGTTGCTGCTGAGGTCGCAGCCACCCGCCGTAGGCATGGTGATACCAATGACGCCGAGGTCGTTGAGCCAAAGTGTATGGAACATGACCGGGCCAATTGGCTTGCTGAATTCCGCTCCGCAATCCAATTTGATGTAAGCGTTGTACCACGAGTTTTCGGTGAGGCCGGTGAGTTGTTTGTAAGAAAGCTGGCCAACTGGAACGGTGTCACGTGTGCCTGTTCCGAGGGTAAAACCCATTGGGCCATATTCGATGATGTAGTTGCCGAAGGCTCCGGGCGATGGCTGCCAGGCCAAGCGGGCATTGTTGGCGTTCACATCGCTCATCCAAGCGTCGGTTGGGCCGGGGCAAGTGGGGCAGGCGATTGTCGTGAACACTTTGCCGTTCTGCGGGTTTGGCCCATCAGAGAAGATAAGGTCATTGTTCGGGTCGAGTATTTCGTAGGAAACTTCGTTGGGGTAAAAGCTCGGCAAGTGGGTAACCTCAATAGGCAAATTGCTCGCTGCGGTAAGGACGTAGGTTGCTTGATCGCCTTGAGCGAAATCAACCGTATAAGTATATGTGACACCGTTGTGTTTCACCTCCAGCGCCCCATTGTCCCAGCCATCGCCGAAGGAATCGAAAAGATTGAAGGTATAATCACAGGTTACACCGGGGTTGCTTGGCGTGTACGAAGTTGTAAAAGTGAATGGCCCGAGATAGGTACTTGTGCTATCCACTCCACAATAGGTGGCGAGGTACACATCGTACGATACGCAGGGATTCAGGCCCGTAAGCTGTACTTGCGAAACAGTGGTTTCAACTGTCAAGCCAGTACCGAAGGGGAATCCAGCAGGGCCATACTGTACGATGAAATATTCAGCAACGCTCTGGTTTGGCCAATTGACAAGCGCCGTGGAATCCGTGATTTGGGCAGGCGGGATGACGACAAGGTTGGGGTTTAGCGTGGGGCAATTGGGGCAGTAACCAATTCCACTGTACACGACTCCCACTGGGATGGGTGGCCCAGCAGCTACCAACACCAGGCCATCGGGGTCCACCAATTCAAAACTAGGCTCAAAAGCGAAGGACCCAACGGCCCAAGTAACCGTAATGGGCGTTCCGGCTGTCACAGCAAAGGTGGAAGTGCCAGTACTGCCAGTAGCCAACGTGTGCGTGGTAGTAACTCCGTTTGAAACCACCGTGAGCAATCCCCCGTTCCAGCCATCACCAAAGCTGTCGTACATTTTAATGGTGTAGGAGCAGTTAACTTGGCCGGCAGCTCCCAGCGCCAGGAACAAAGCTGCCACAAGTGGCAATGTTTTTTTTAAAAGTGGGTGTTTAAACATGGTAGCAGTCATTTTCATATCATCGTTTTTAAACCGGATAAAATATAAATTTGCAACCCGCTCGCTGGTTCCGGAGGGCATGAGCGGGGTTGGAAAAACGCCGAATAGGCATTAAAAGGGCAAGTTAGGTAAATTTCCAAATTCCAATGATCCGACTACCCCGCCTTTTGATTTCGGCATGGGTTTTCGTCTGTCAGTTTGCAAACTCCTAAACCTTTTTTGTAGCCCAATGTTAGGTTCGGGTTATTGGGTTGAGAGTACAACCCAGGCTATTCAATTTCTAAAGCACTCCAGCATTCAAATTCTTAAATGGCCATTTATTCTATCAGCGATTTAGAAAAACTATCCGGTATCAAAAGCCACACGATACGGATATGGGAGCAACGCTACGGCATCCTTCACCCAAAGCGAACGGACACGAACATCCGTTTTTACGAAGATGAAGACCTGCAGCGCCTGCTCAACGTTGCACTGCTCAACAGGCACGGCTTCCGCATTTCCAAGATCGCTGAAATGACCAAAGAGGACATGGCCGAACAGGTCAGCAGCGTCTCCAATTTTAAGTTTGATATTGATGCCCAGCTCGATGTGCTTACGCTCTCCGTCATCGAAATGGACGAGATCAAGTTTTCACGCATCTTCGACAACCATGTGGAGCAAATTGGCTTTGAGGAAACGATGATGGAGGTCGTTTATCCCTTCATGGAAAAACTGAGCCTGCTCTGGCTTACCGGGTCCATCAAGCCCGTGCAGGAGAACTTCATCACGCAGCTCATCCGCAACAAGCTCATCGCCGCCATCGAAAGGGAGCCGCTGGCCTCCGACCGTAAAACGACCAAATTCCTACTCTACCTGCCCAAGGACGAGCAGCAGGAATTGAGTATCCTGTTCATGCAGTACCTTATTAAGCGGCGTGGATACCGGGTGGTAAATATCGGCTCAAACCTCGCCCTTGTTGACCTCAAGGATGCCTGTCTAATCCACCAGCCCGATTACGTCTTCACCGTACTCTCCGAAACCTTCAGCCGGGAACCCGTGCAGCGTTACCTCGCCAACCTGCAGGCCGCCGTGCCGGGCAGCCACCTCCTCCTCACTGGCTACCTCATGGCTTCGCAATCCGCTTCCAATTTAGAAAATGCTACTATTCTGCCCAGCTTGGACGATGCGCTGACTTTCCTTGATAAGCTGAAAACGCAGAAATAAAAAGGGTTGGATTGTGCCGTTAGGCACATAATGTCGGTAGAAAATGATAAAAAACGGGTCTGCGTGCCTTAGGTACGCAATGATTGTGACGGTATGTTGCGTACCTACGGCACGCAGACCGTCTGCTTGGCAAATTATTACCGATATTTAGTACCTACGGCACTTCCAAATAGTAGTCCCAACTCCTGCCTACTGGCAGGCAGGCAAAACTCGCAACCTAAAACTCAAAACTTACCTCCCCACCACCAGCTTCCCCTGCTGCACGGCCTGCCCTTCCACTTCGATGGCATAAAAATAAAGCCCAGCGGGAACATGGCCGAGGTCCAACGAAGCCGAGCCGCCCCATTGCCCATTTTTTCGCTGCGCAACGACCGAACCCGTGGCCGTGTAGAGCTTGATGCCCACGGCGCCGGACAGCGGCGTTTGCGAAGCAAAGAAAACCTGCCCGCTGGCCGGGTTCGGGAAAATCGAGAACAGCCCCGCTGGCTGCACGGCACCGCCCGTGGCCGAAGTGCCACTGACCGTCACCGTGGCAGTGACCGTGGCCACGCCGCCGCACTGCCCGCCGATGCTCAGGCTGAGGGTGTAAACCCCTGCCGAATCGTACTGGTAGCTGATGCCTTGCGAGCTGAAAACGGCGCCATCGCCCATGCTCCACTGGAAGCTGGGGCTGCTGGCGCAATCCGTCCATGCCGT
>JAHEAS010000203.1 GCA_024642645.1 Saprospirales bacterium
AACCAGCAAAAGGCAATAACCCTAATTGTTTCAAGACTCATTTGTTGCGGATTTTGATTTGTGCCATTTGTAAAAATCTCGAATAGAATCCTCCAAGGGTCGGCATTGATGCCCCAACGCTTTGACAGCTTTGGAATGGTCCATATTAGGATGGCCGTTCTTTAATGCATCAATGGATTCTTTTGTAAACAACGGAACAGACCTAGTAAACCGTGAATATAACCCAAGCACTGGCACTAAGGCTCGCAAAATCCAGTAGGACATTACTATTTTGGGCGTATTCTTGCCACTAACCTTTTCAATGGCTACAGCCAGCTGTTTCATGGAATAGTACTTTCCAGTCACCAAATAAACCTCACCGCTACAACCTTGAGTCAAGGCGCTGATGACAGCAACGGCGACATCCCGAACATCCACAAAATCATACCCACCCTGGGGTAAAACTGGAATTTGCTCATGGTGAAATTCAAGCAAAGCCTTGCCTATTTCAGAAGGTTTGAAATCAAATGGGCCAACAATGCAACTTGGTCGAAGTACTACAATTTCCGGTTTGTTTTCTATCTGGCTGTTAAGCAGAAGCTGCTCGCCCACTGCTTTTGAATAATCGTATGGGTAATCCTTGGCGCTTTTATAAGGCCGATTTTCATCGAATGGGGAGTAAGTTGGCTCCTCCAAAACAGCATGGACACTACTGATGTGCACAATTCTTTTTATTCCAAGCCGACTAGCTGTTTCCAGTACAATCTTTGGCCCCTCAGTGTTGGTTTTAAAAACAATCCCCGTTGGGTCGCCGTGAATACTGATGATGGCAGCGCAGTGGATAACCGCATCGCAGTCCACCAGAAGGCGCTCTATATCAGTGGCATTCAGAATACTGCCTTGTACCAATTCTACCGAAAGGTCTTTCAGGCTAGCATTAAATGAATGATACAAAGCCCGAACCCGATACCCTTTTTCCAATAAGCTTCTACAAACTACATTGCCTAAATGGCCGCTTGCGCCTGTCACTGCTACTACTTTCATGCTTCGGAAATTATTAGAATAGCCTTCATCCTTGATGCTTTATCTAAAAAATTAAGCCTATTTCTTTTCTTAATTGTATCCAAAAAAAATAGCTTTTTATTATTTTACGAGATACCGATTCCTGGTGAATACATTTTTAAAATGTGGCAGCGAAAAAAAGCAGGATAGCAAACAGTGCTAAAAGTGTAATCAAAACATAAATACCTGTTATAATCAGTATTGCCTTTGCGATAGCCTTAGATTTTCTATTTTCATCGTCAAAAAGGACAATAAAAGCGAGAACAATACTTGCCAAAAAAGCAACAGAAATGATGGCAGGAATGATCGCCGATACCATTGCAGCTGTCAAAGAAATAATAAGGCTGAGAGCTGTAGAACCTAAAAATAGATACAATGCAACCTTGGCCATGGTACTTGCTTTTTCACCCTCCAAACCAAGATGCTTTTTCAACTTTTTTTTCCAAATTTTTGTCTTCCAAAAATCCTTAAGTACAGCTCGATTCGTGTGCTTTTCGTTGGCTTTCTCTGCAATTCCAACCTGTTTTTTATGCTGTCGTAATTGTGTGCAATCAGTGGACATTGCACCGTAATTAGATACGGGTAGCAATAAAAAAGTAATTAATAGTAAGAGTAAGGTCGGAGTAAAGGAGGAGGTTGATTTCATGATTACTTAAATGAAAATTTTTAAACGGACTTCTAGTGTCAAAGCTATTCAATTAATGGAAAATGAGCCGTTTTTGTCAAATTGCTTTGACACAATGAACGAACATGGCAAGCTCATGATTTTTGCAGAGCATACGAAATAATAGAAGTCTTTAACTTGATTCACGCTTGACTCTTTTTCGTTTTTGACCTAACAAAATAGAGCCCCCGCTGAGAGTAGTGCCGTATTTTTTATTTTAACAAAAATCTACTTGAGGGAAATTTACGAATGAGTAGAATAAAATGAATTAGCAAGCTTGAATTTTCAAGCCAAGTCACTTCTAAGCAAATTACTTGCGCAAGTTTGTGTCATTCTCACATTGGACTGCATCTTAGTCCCAGTTGCATTGATTTTGTCATAGACGTATTAATAAATATCAGTCCGTTATCGAATGGAAAAGTTTATTTTCGCCGAGTAGAGACCAAATCCAACTGCCTGACTATCAATAGAGAACTTCGGCCATTACCGCTGATGGCCTTCACCAAATCCAGACTGTATGAACCAATCCGCATTTTTCCAAAACAAGAAATTGACCCTAGTCCTAATGGTGTGCCTTGGTGGCTTGCTCGCCAGTTTCACCATCTTGCCAAATGCCAGTTTCAAGGAACTGTTTGAGGCATTTTATCCGCAATCAGCCCAACAAGGACCTGCCATTTCCAATCACTATTCACCACTTACCATGATTTTCGACTACGACGCTGCTTGGAAAGAAATTGATTCCCTCGAACAGCAGGGACTCCCCAAATCCGCCCTCGAAAAAACCGAGGCTTTACTAAAGTTTGCCCGCAAGGAAAACAACTCGCCACAAACCATTAAAGCCTTGATTTACCGGGGCAAATACCAAAGCCAACTCGAAGAAGAAGGCTTGGCCATGGCTATCAACCGCTTGGAGACCGAGGCAGAGAAGGCGGATTTTCCCGTGAAACCCATCCTTCAGTCCATGCTGGCAGAGATGTACTCTAACTACCTCGACCAAAACCTCTGGCGCTTCCAGAACCGCACGGAAACCGTGGACTTCAAGCCCGAGGATTTCAAGACTTGGAGCATCACCCAGCTTTCGGAACGCTCCGCAACGTTGTATCGGGTTTCTCTCACCGACCCTAAGCTCATAACCACCAACATTGGGGACTACAAAATCCTGCTAACTGAGGGCCGAAATGACGAGGGCCTCCGCCCTACCCTCTTCGACTTCCTGGCGCACCGGGCCATTGATTATTTCATGAACGAACGCAGCTACCTCACGCAGCCTGCCTATCAATTCCATATCGAAGATGCACGAGCGTTTGCACCAGCAGCGGAGTTTGCAACCTGGAAAATCGAGACAAAAGACACCGCTTCACAAAAACTCCAAACCTTGCTATTGATGCAGGATTTGCTGCGCTTTCGTTTGTCTGAGAAAGTGAAATTCAGCCCCAGCCTGCTCGATGCTGACTTGAAGCGGTTAAGTTTTGTCCATGAAAATAGCGTGCTGGACACCAAGGATGCCGCCTACCTCGCCGCACTCGAAGAGCTTCGGAAAAAGTACAACGGCAACCCCGGTGCAGCAGAAGTTATTTTCCAATTAGCCAGTTATTACTACAACAAAGGAGGTGAATACAAAACTCCACCGCTCGGCGAACTGGACAAGGACGAGCGCAAATGGTTTTACAAAAAAGCTAGCGAACTCTGCTCGGAAGCCATGCGCAGCTATGCCGGTAGCTTCGGCGACAAGCAATGTGCAGTACTCAAGGCCAGTATTGATGCAAGGTCTTTGGGTTTGACAATAGAACAAGCAAACCTCCCCGGCCAGCCGTTTTTGGCAAACGTGGACTACAAAAACACGCCGAGCGTTTACCTAAAACTGATTCGTTTGGATGAAAAACGGCAGGAACAACTGGAAAAAACCAACTACGAGCAGGACGCTCATAAAAAACAGTTGGCGCTTTTGAAGAAATGGCCTGCTTTAAAGACATGGTCAGTGGCCTTGCCGAATGATGGCGACTTCCGCCAACATGCCATTGAGGTAAAAATTGATGAGCTGCCACTTGGCACCTACGCCATCTTGGTGGCCGATAACATAGACTTTGAAGCATTAGAAACCACGGTTTCCTATGCCACCACGCATGTCTCGAACCTAGGCCTTTGGCAACGCCAAGGCGAAGGCGGCATCACCAATGCTGTGGTTTTTGACCGTAATACAGGCCAGCCATTGAAAGGGGTGAAAGTGGAAGTGTTTGTCAATAAATACAACCCACTCACCCGTCGCTATGATTGGAAGCGGAAAGAAGTGCTGGAAACGGATGTCCAAGGTTTCGCAAATATCACCACCAAAAACGATGATGAGCGAAACTTCAAACTCGTGCTTTGCCAAGGAAAGGACACCCTCGACACGGGTGATAGTTTCTATTCCAACAACTATCGAAATAATCCTCGCCCCTACGAAAGCACCCAGTTCTTCCTTGACCGAGCCATTTACCGCCCCGGCCAAACGGTCTATTTCAAGGGCATTGGTTTGTATTTCGATGAAAAACGAATGCCGACCGTGATAAAAAACAAAGAGGTGATGGTCACTTTCCTCGATGCTAACTACCAGAAGGTCAGCGATTTGAAACTGCGCACCAATGAATATGGCACTTTCAGTGGTCAGTTCATGGCGCCAAGGGGAGGCCTTTTAGGCAATATGCAAATCCAGTCCACGATTGGAGGGCAATCGAAGTCCTTCCGGGTCGAAGAATACAAACGACCCAAGTTCGAGGTCAGTTTTGAACCGGTGAAAGGCAGCTACCGCCTCAACGAAGAGGTGACAGTGCAGGGCAAGGCTGTTGCATATGCTGGCAACAATATTGACGGTGCAAAAGTGAGCTATCGGGTAGTACGGGAAGTACGTTACCCGTGGCTGCCATGGTGGTATTTCCGTTGGTATCCCATCAACAGCGAGAGCATGGAAATTGCCAACGGCATTGCCACGACCGATGCCGAAGGCAAGTTCGACATCAAATTCACCGCTATTCCCGACCGCAGCATTCCAAAGGACCAAAAGCCGGAATTCAACTATGCGGTTTATGCAGACATTACCGATATCACCGGAGAAACACAAAGCGGGGAAACAGCGGTCAGCGTTGGCTACATTTCCATGAAAGTAGATGTGACCGCTAATGGATTAGGGCTGGAGAACAACACCTTGGATTTGGATTCCCTGAAAAAATTCGACTTGCTCACCCAAAATTTAAGTGGCCAGTTCGAGCCAGCCCAAGGCATCTTGAAGTTGGAACTTTTGCGCTCGCCCAAGCAGGTGTACCTCAACCGCTATTGGGACCAGCCTGACCGCCAAACCATGACAGCGGCAGAGTTCAAAAAGGCGTTCCCAAATTTTGCCTATGGCAACGAGGACAAGCCAGAAAACTGGCCCGTCGAGCGCAATATTTTGGAGGTGAAATGGGAAACAGAAGTATCCAAAGAAGTGATTTTGCCAAAAATCAAAATGACAGCAGGCTGGTATGCCTTGACGCTTACCACGCAAGACAAGTTTGGGGAGAAAATTGAAGTGAAGCGGTACTTCAGCGGCTATGATTTATCGGAAAAAAAGCTGCCTGTCCCGACCCAAGCATTTCATTTGCTGCCTGGCTCCACTTTAGGGGCAATTGGTACATTTGAGCCAGGTCAGACCGCCAATTTGTGGTTTGGCACGACAGAGAAGACGCTAAACGTGCTACTTGAAATCAACCGGGAGAACAAAACACTCCGCCGCAAATGGCTGAATGTCAAAGATTTGGAAGCCGAACAACTGCTCATTACCGAAGAATTTCGGGGCAATGTAAATTATGTTTACTCATGGGCACAGCAGAACCGCACTACCAATGAACATGGTACTATCATCGTTCCATGGAGCAACAAGGAACTGACCATCGAGTACGGTACTTTCCGGGACAAACTGCTGCCTGGCCAACAAGAAGAATGGGTGGTGAAAATCAAGGGTCCAAAAGGAGACAAAGTCGCCGCCGAAATGGTGGCTGGCATGTACGATGCCTCTTTAGATGCCTTTGCCGCAAATAACTGGGGCTTAAATGTTTGGCCTTCGAGTTGGTCAAGTGTCCGGTACAGTTCAGCTGGCTTCCAGCAGGTGCAGGCCGACCAACTGGCCTACCAACAAACAAGCCACCCAGCTGGCGAATACCGCCAATACCAGGGTTTGAACTGGTTTGACTGGGGGATGTACGAATACAGGCAAGTGATGATGTACAGCAGAAGGTCAAATGCAAAAGAAATGGACGATGGCGTAATGATGATGGAAGCTGCTCCTGCACCAATGATGGCAGAAGAAATGGTGGTCATGTCCAAAGACAAGCTTGGGAGCACAGCCTTTGGAGAAGAATCCAACGATGACATGGCGCAAGGTGGCAACGCCCCAAACCCTCCAAAACCAGAACTCGACCTCTCCCAAGTCAAAGTCCGCACAAACCTGAACGAAACCGTCTTTTTCTACCCCAACCTGATGACGGATGCCGAGGGCAACGTGGTCATCAAGTTCACGATGAACGAGGCGCTGACGAGGTGGAAGTTCCTCGGCTTGGCCACAACGCAAGACCTCCAAATTGGTGCGACCAGCAAGGAAATCGTGACGCAAAAAGACTTGATGGTGGTACCGAACCCACCGAGGTTCTTCCGGGAATACGATGAAATCGAGTTTACCGCCAAGGTGGTCAACCTGAGCAAGGAGACGCTGAACGGCGAGTACAAACTGGAATTGAAAAATGCGCTGACAGGTGACGAAGTATTCCCAATGAACGGCACAAACCCAGCAATGGCGGCCATTCTCGGCGCTCAGCGTTTGGTGGATTTGAAACCGGGCGAGTCCCGCCGATTGGCTTGGCGCTTTAAAGTGCCGGACGTA
>JAHEAS010000204.1 GCA_024642645.1 Saprospirales bacterium
ATACCCGCCTCGTTCAGCAGTGTCTCGACAAAATCATTTTTTGCCTGAAAAACCACGCCACAGTTTTCGGAGAAAAGCAATTTTACAGCATCGGCTTCGCCAATTTTGGTCAAATCAACACTTGCACCCAAGTCCACATCTGCGAAGCACATTTCCAGCAAACAAGTCAAGAGTCCGCCTGCTGAGATATCGTGTCCTGCCAGCACGAGGTCGGCTTTTATCAGCTGTTGCAACGCATCAAAAGCCTTGGCAAAATAGGCGGCATCCGTTACCGAAGGGGCGCTTTCACCAATCTTATTTTGCGCTTGCGCAAATGACGAACCACCCAGTTGGTAGTTATCCTTAGAGAGGTTGAGGTAGTAAATTGCCCCACCATTTTTTTGCAGAACCGGCTCCACGATGCGGGTGCGGTCGTCGCAATGGCCAGCGGCGGAAATGATGACCGTGCCTGGCGAAAGTACTTCGCTGCCATCTGGGTATTTTTGTTTCATCGACAACGAATCTTTACCCGTGGGGATGTTGATACCAAGTGCAATCGCAAAGTCTGAAACTGCCTCAACGGCCTCGTACAGCCGGGCATCTTCGCCTTCGTTTTTGCAGGGCCACATCCAGTTGGCAGAGAGCGAAACGGAACGCAGGCCATATTGCAGTGGTGCCCAAACGAGGTTGGTCAGCGCTTCCGCAATTGAGTTTCTTGAACCCGCCTCAGGGTCAATCAACCCGCTCACCGGGCTGTGCCCGATGGATGTGGCAAGACCGCTTTTTCCGTCGTAATCAAGGGCCATTACGCCACAGTTGTTGAGTGGGAGTTGGAGCGGCCCGGTGCATTGTTGTTTTGCCACAAGGCCGCCCACGCAGCGGTCCACTTTGTTGGTCAGCCAATCCTTGCAGGCCACAGCTTCGAGGCGAAGTACTGCTTGGATGTATGCCTGAATTTGCGAAGTATCGTAACCCACAGCGGCATATTTTCTATTCAGGTTTTTATCGGTCAAAACCGTTTTTGGTGAGCTGCCGAACATGTCCTCCAACGCAAAATCCATTGGTTTGTAGCCTTTCGAGGACGACTGAAAAGTGAAGCGCTTGTCGCCCGTAACCTCGCCGACCTCATACATGGGCGCACGTTCCCGCTCGGCAATTTTCCGCAGCGTCTCCATGTTTTCGGATGAGACGACCATTCCCATTCGCTCCTGCGATTCGTTTCCAATGATTTCTTTCGCAGAAAGCGTTGGGTCGCCAACAGGTAAGCGGTCAAGGTCTATTTTTCCGCCGGTGTCCTCCACCAATTCTGAGAGGCAGTTGAGGTGGCCGCCCACCCCATGGTCGTGAATGGAAACAATGATATTTTCGGCGCTTTCGACCACACCTCGCACAGCGTTGGCAACCCGCTTCTGCATTTCTGGATTGCTGCGCTGCACTGCATTTAAGGTGATGCCCGTACTGAATTCGCCCGTATCCGCTGAGGAAACGGCCGCACCGCCCATGCCGATGCGATAGTTGTCACCGCCCATCACTACTATCTTATCGCCAGATTTTGGGTGGCCTTTCAGTGCCTGAGCGGCCTTGCCAAAGCCGATGCCACCGGCGAGCATAATGACTTTGTCGAAGCCCAATTGACGGCTCGATTCCTCATGTTCGAATGTGAGCAGTGAACCTACGATGAGCGGCTGCCCGAACTTGTTGCCAAAATCAGAAGCACCGTTGGAGGCTTTGATGAGAATTTCGAGTGGGGTTTGGTAGAGCCATTTGCGAGGCTTCATACCAAGGCTCGGCCCCTCTACACCCCCTTGGAGAGGGGAGGGGGGGGCGAGTCGTGGATAACTCGTCATATAAACCGCAGTTCCCGCCAGCGGCAATGAGCCTTGTCCACCCGCCAATCGGTCACGAATTTCGCCGCCGGAACCCGTGGCTGCACCGTTGAACGGCTCGACGGTGGTGGGGAAATTGTGTGTTTCGGCCTTCAGCGACAGCACTGATTCGAAGGATTCCTTTTCATAAAAATCAGGCTTATCGGCGCTTTTGGGTGAAAACTGCGTGAGGGTGGGCCCCTTCACAAAAGCAACGTTGTCCTTGTAAGCAGATACGATGTCGTTCGGGTGCGTCTGCGAGGTTTTTTTGATGAGTTTGAAAAGCGAAGTTTCCTTTTCCTCGCCGTCAATCACGAATGTGCCATTGAAAATCTTGTGGCGGCAATGTTCGCTGTTCACCTGCGAAAAGCCAAAGACCTCTGAATCGGTGAGCGGTCGGCCAATCTTTTGAGCGACCTCCTCCAAATATTGAATTTCCTCGTCGCTTAATGACAAGCCTTCTTTTTGGTTAAAAGCGGCAATATCATCAATGTCCAAAATGGGACTTGACTGGATATTTATCGTAAAAATAGTCTGGTCGAGCTGGATAAATTTCTGCGAGAGCATGGGGTCAAAACCACCATCCCCAGCTGCCTCAAATTCTTCGATTCGGATAATCCCAGCGATGGCCATGTTCTGCGTAATCTCAACGGCATTGGTGCTCCACGGGGTTACCATCGCTGCACGGGGGCCTATGAATGGGCCAGCAACAGTAGCACTTTCCAATTGCGGCTGGTCACCAAAAAGCCAAGTAAGCTTCTGGATGTCAGCAGCGAGCAAGGCTTTTTCGACTTGAACGGCAAATACTTTTTGGGTTGGGTTGCCAAAAAACAACAGCATAGTATGACGAGGTTTGCTTTTGTGAAAAGAAGGGGCAAAGCTATCCATTTTAGAAGATTCCAGAAGGGTTTTAACCTAGAACTAAGCCCAACAAAAAAAGGTGAATGGAGTTTTTCCTCATTCACCTCTGATAGAATTGCCATATCAAAATCAATTCCCGCTGTCGCAATCCAATTTAAACTTGCACTTCGTCTCTTTTTGTCACTGGTAGCGCCGTAATAAGTCGTCAGATAGGCCCACTAATCGCACTCGCCCTTGCCGTAATAAACGACGTAAGCGAAATCGGTTCCTATTTTCACATATTTAGCCATATCATGCAGAAATTTCGCTGCCCATAATGTCAACATAACCCCCAATTTTCTCGATAATTGCCTATCTTGCAGGTGCTTTTTTTAGCATAAAAATACCGCCATGACTACCGCTTTTACAAAGACTTGCAAGTTCATGCCCCTCCTAATTATCATGGTGGTTGCTACGTTTTTTCTTGCCTGCAAAGACGAAACCGACGATTTTACAGCTGGCAATTTCTATCCCATCGACCCCAATGCCGAAGAACCAGACACAACTACCGTCATCCTTTCGGATACTTGTTGGAAAACGCCCATTTCCGTCACCAAAGCCATTGATTTCAACCAGCTTTTCACTAGGTACAGTGGATGGACAGGCGGGGATGCCACCTATTCTGTCCCCTTGCCCGACGGGCGAACGCTGTGGATGTTCGGCGATAGCTTTGTCGGAACGGTGAACGCCGATAGAAGCAGACCACCCGGCGCTTTTCACCGAAATGCTTTTGTGGTGCAAGATGGCAACGACCTGACCACGCTTACAGGCGATGCCACCGCTTTCATGGAGCCTGCCGATGCTGGCTGGTGGTACTGGCCGGGGCATGGTGCGGCGCATGGCGACACTTTGCAGGTCATGATGTTTGGGTTTAAATCGACTGGAGTTGGCGGCATGTGGGATTTCGCTTATGCCAGTGTGGATGTCGTGACTTTCCTGTTGCCAGATTTTACCCTGCTTTCTGTGGAAAGGAAGGTGACCGACCCACCGGTCAATTATGGCGCCTGCCTGCTGGAAGATGGTGGCTATACTTACATCTATGGTATGGAAAAAGCGGGTTTTCAAAAATTTCTGCACGTGGCACGGGTATCTGGTACGGACTTAAATGGCGAGTGGGAGTACTTCACCGGGACGGACTGGACGACCGACCCTGCCGCCAGCGCACGGGCTTTTGCCAATGTTTCGGATGAGTTTTCCGTCTTTAAGCACGACAACCGATATTATTTGCTGACGCAACATCATATTCTGGGAGGTGAAATCTACCTCTTCGATTCCGACAGCCCGGCCATTGGTTTTGACCGGAAACGGACGGTGTTCTGCACGCCCGAATCAAAGGAGGGCAACCTGTTTACCTACAATGCTTTTGTCCACACGCAATTTTCAACTAACGGCGAACTGCTCGTTTCTTACAACGTGAACAGCTCCGTCTTTGCCGATTTGTTCAAAAATGCCGACAATTACCGGCCTTATTTTGTGCTGGTGAAGGGGTGGGAGTGATTTACGGTTTTACAATGCGATTCTAATAAAATGAAATTCAATTTCCTGTTTTCAATCTGCCTTTTCATCAGCGCCTGCGGCGTGAAGCCAGCTGCTGTTTCCATCCAAAAAGAACTCAAATACACCGTCGAAGCGGCGCCAGAATGGACGGACCTTTTTTACAGAAACTCTGGATGGTTCGGGGCGGACGGCGTTTTTTCCATCCCGCTCACAGGGGTGGACAAGGTGGGCAATGTCGGAAATCAGGAAACCCTGCTGCTGTTCAGCGACACTTACATCGGGGAAGTAGTGGGCGATACGCCCAAGCCTGGCAACGTGATGGTGAACAACACCTGTGCCATCGTGCAGGGTAATTCGGCACACCCAGACAGCATTCAATTTTTTTACAAAAAAGATAAAAACGGTGCTCCGCAAACCTTCTTCGTTCCGCAAAACACAGGTGGAAAAAAGCAGCATTTCTGGCTCGGCGACGGCTTTGTAAACCAGGAGCGGGACAATACGCTCTATCTTTTTGCCTACCATATCGAAATAACGGGCGAGGGCGTTTTCGATTTCATCGAGCCGGATGTTTCGCTGATTGCTTTGCCGAAGGGAAGTCGCCCGCCGTTTGAGCGGCAGCGACAAATCAAAACCCCACTGCACGTCAAGCTGCCAACGCTGGGGGAAGGCAATTTTGGCGCAGGTATTTTGGCCAACACAAAATGGGCGGGGGCACCGTACCCGGACGGCTATGTGTACGTGTACGCCTGCATCGGTCAGGACAAAAACCTCGTTGCGGCGCGGGTAAGGCCGAAGGATATCGAAGATTTTACGAAGTGGAAATATTGGGACGGAAAATCATGGACGACTGATAATCAGCAGATTGCAGTCATCACGAATGCCGCCTCCAATGAACTCAGCGTGACGCCGCTGCCCGACGGCAGGTATGCCCTGATTTTTCAAGTGCTGGGACTTTCGGACAAAGTAGGGATGCGGATCGGCGATAGCCCGGTTGGGCCTTTCGGGGAAATTCAGGAGATTTGGCGGACACCGGAAGCGGATGAAGGGCTTTTTTGTTACAATGCCAAGGCGCACCCGAACCTCTCCAAACCCGGCGAGCTGCTCATCAGCTACAACACGATTACGCTCGATTTTTGGAACGATATCCAGAAGGATGCGCACATCTATCGGCCTCGTTTCATCAAACTAAAATGGGGAAATTAGGCGCATGCCCAATCCCCCCATTTTGTGGTCATTGAAATGCCAAGCTTATTTCGGCTTCGCTGACCATTCGAATTTCCAATCGTAAATAATGCCGCCGAACGCTGTCAAGTCAACCGTTTGCGTTGATTTGATAGCAGTAGCATCAGCACTGGTGATGTTGTATACTTCGGTCTGGATATCAGCTGGGTCGAATACATTGACGGACAATATAGTTAGTTCCGTTTCGTCCGTATTCAGGGCCCAAGTTGTTGGAGCGCGGAAACCATCAAAATCGCAAGTGCCACCTCCCGATCCAGTGATTGCTCCATAATCTAGGCTGTAAGTCCCATCTGCGTTAAAAGAGTAAAAATTGTCCTTTTCACAGTCAAGAATTTGTTCAGATTCACCTGGGTCAGTGTCAAATATCTTCCCAACCTTTGATTTCCACTGCCAGTTGTACTTCAGCAACAGATAGCTAGCAGATGGCTCCGTTGTAATGATGAAATCGGCACTGCCAGTTTGTCCTTTTTCGTCTTCTGCAGTAAAGCTGAAGCGGACAGGTGTGGTGAGACCCTCTTCGTTCAATACATAATCTTCAGAATGCGTCAAGGTCGTAACCGTTTTTGAACCCGCAGTGCCGTAGCTTGCATCAACTGTGGTGCCAAGGTACTTGGTAATCGTCAACGACTTCAAACCTTCTTTCGCAACGACAACCACTGCAACGGAAGCAGTTTGGCCGATTTTGCCACTGAACGAAGAGACGTCGAGGGTGACTGTAGGGGCAGCTTTGGTATCATCATCCTTTTTGCAGGAGCTGAACGTTAAAGCTGATGTTGCAAGCAAGCCTGCGACAAACAAATAAAGAAATTTTGTGTACTTCATGTTAAAAATGATTTTGATTATTAAATAAAAGTTTGATTTACAATTAGTTAGGTGATTTTTTTAGTCGCCAGATTTGCTTGGCAATGAGACCAACGACAAATTTTTATTTGAAAAATCTGAAACGGCAGGCACTTCAAAAACCTTCAATTTATCCCCATTCACGCCAACAAGTACCAGCCTTTTGCCCGATTTCAATCGCACGGTTTTTAGAGAAATGCCAA
>JAHEAS010000205.1 GCA_024642645.1 Saprospirales bacterium
GGTAGCATTGGTCCCATCTGCTGTGGCAGCACTGACGGCTATCGGGTTCAATATACTGGTAGAAACTGGCGCTGGAGAAAAGGCCAATTACTCCGACCACCGGTACTCGGAAGCGGGCGCCGAAATTTGCCACAGCCGGGAAAAGCTCTTCCAATCTAGCGTGCTACTGATGGCCGCACCACCAACGATGCAGGAAGTAGCCATGTTTAATCCGAACCAGTTTGTTATTTCCCCATTGCATATCCCAACCATCACCGAGGAATTTGTGAGAAAACTTCAGGAAAAACGGGTGATTGCGCTCGCCATGGAGTACATCAAAGATGAGAATGGCTCCTTCCCGCTGGTGAGGGTGATGAGCGAGCTGGCTGGCATCAGCGTGGTGCTGACTGCGGCGGAGTTGATGGCATCCACGGGTGGTGGCAAAGGCGTTCTCCTCGGCGGCATTGCTGGGGTGCCATCTGCAAAAGTTGTGGTGCTCGGAGCAGGCATCGTGGGCGAGTCGGCCACAAGGGTGGCACTGGGCCTCGGCGCCGAAGTACGGGTTTTCGACAACGACGTTTACAAACTCATGCGCCTCCAACGCCATGTCGGTCAAAAGCTCAACACCTCCACCCTAAACCCTTTCCAACTCGAAAAAGAACTACTCAACGCCGATGTCGTCATCGGTGCAGTACACTCAAAAACGGGGCGTTCCCCGGTCATCGTACCGGAGAGTATTGTGGAAAAAATGAAGGACGGCTCAGTCATCGTGGATGTGAGTATAGACCAAGGCGGCTGCTTCGAGACTTCCGAAATTACTTCACTCGAACGCCCGACCTTCATCAAACATGGCGTAGTACACTATTGCGTGCCCAATATCGCCTCAAAAGTGCCCCGCACGGCGTCCATCGCCATCAGCAATATTTTCACCCCAATGCTCATCAACGCCAGCAACTGCGGCGGATTGGAAGAGTTGCTTTTTGAAGAATTTGGCTTGCGCAATGGCGTGTATGTTTACAAGGGCCGCCTGACCAACGCTTACCTTGGCCGCCGTTTTGGCATGAAGCACACAGACTTGGGACTGCTGATGGCGAGTAGGTCGTGAGAAAGATTTGAGTAACCAGTTTCGAGTTCCAAGCGGCCAACAGTATTTAACTTGCAGTTTAACAAACACTCATTCAAACATGGAAAATTTTAATCTTGAAGATGTACTAGCAGAAGAAGCCGCACAACTCACCGAACGACGCAGGCTGCAACAAGGAGACGATGCTGCGCAAGATTTTGAAGCCACCAAATTCGGAATCGCTATGTCAGGTGGTGGCATCCGCTCGGCCACCATCAACCTCGGTTTTTTGAAAACCCTCAACAAATTCAGGATTCTCGAAAAGGCGGACTATCTCTCCACGGTATCTGGCGGCGGCTATACGGGGGCATATGTGCAGGCCACTGTAAAGGAGGAGGGCAGTTTCGCCGAGCTTTTCAGCGATGAAAAAATTAACCGACTGCGGGAATACGGCGACTACCTCATTCCTGGTCAAGGCAAGTTGGACAAGTTGTGGAACACCTTGCTGTTGGTGATCGGCTACTTAATGAGCTTCGCAATGAGCCTGTTCAGTCCGATTGCCTTTTTTACGACCATCTACCTGTTGTTGAAGGTGATTGGCAATGTGGAATTATTCAGGGATTCCGGCCTGTTGCTTGACCTCAACAACCCAAATGGGAAAGAATTCGTGGGGGAACTGATGAAGTTCTGGCTGATAGGGCTTGGCAGCTTGGTGGGCGTGCACATGATGATGAACCTGTTCTTCAATTTCCACCTCGGCATTTCAAAAGCGTTCAACAAAATAGAACTGGTGCTGGCCCTGTTGTTTGCTGCCTTTTTAGGGGCAATTGGAGTCGTGAACATGAAGCTGTTCGACGACTTGCAGCAGGTGACGCTGCAACATCGGATGATGTGGCTGGCCATCGCCGCAGGTTTATTTTTGCTGGGTTTCGTGCTGAATCCGAACTCATTGAGTTTCCACCGTTTTTACCGAAAACAACTGGCGGACGCCTTCCTCCGGCACACGACCAAGTGCCGAAACCTATACCTCAAACAGGTTTTTCCACAGAAAGTCACGGAGGCAACGAAACAGCAGGCACGAGCGCCATACCCGCTCATCAACACCTGCCTGAACCTCCAAAACCCTGGCGGCGATAACAAGTTCAAGGGCGCAAAAGCCAGTGATTACTTCCTGCTCTCACCGCTTTGGTGCGGCTCAAAACTCTCTGGCTATGTGCGCACGGCGACCTTCCCTGGATTCAAACACATGACGCTACCTGCGGCACTGACCATCTCGGCGGCGGCTGTGAACCCCGGCATGGGCATCTACTCGAACAAACTCTTGAGCGTGCTGATGACGCTGTTCAATGCTAGGCTAGGCTTTTGGGTGAATAACCCCTCGACCGAGCCACGCAAGGTGTTCGGGATAGAACTGCCCCAGTGGTCTACTTTCTTGGTCTGGTGGCCGAGCTTCTTTTTCAAAGAGCTTTTTTCAAAAATCGGCACGGACAACCGCAAGTTGAACATCTCGGACGGTGGCCATATCGAAAACCTAGCGGTGTACGAACTGTTGCGCCGTAAATGCCGTCTCATCATGGCCGTGGATGCTGGGGCCGACCCAGAAGGAACCTTTTCCGATTTTGAAAACCTGACTATCCGGGCAAGGAATGAAATGGGCATTGACATTAGCTTCCGGGAAGGGCAAGACCCCATTGACACCATTCGCCCTAAGGCGTCGAGTGGCTATGCACAACGACGTTTCGCCATTGCCGACCTGCTGCAAATCTGGGAGGAGTTCGAGGTGAAGGAAAACGGCCAACCCGTGTTGTTTGACATCAAAAACAAGGAAGGTAAGGTATTGAAGAAGGGTAAAAAGTTGGAGGCACTAGTCAACTATTTTTATTCAAAAAAAGACCCAAATCAATTGCATTTCAAGGTGGACTTGAAGGCCAAGCCCGACGAAATTGGAAAAGACCGTTATTTGGCGCTGCGCAAACAAGTGGAAGGCGAAGTCAAGGAAAAGTTGGCCGCTAAAACTGGACTAAAAGGCATAGAGAAAATCAAGATTGGCACTTTGGTTTATATCAAATCAAGCGTCACCTCGCCGAGGAAGATTTTCGTGCCGCATCTTGATGAAAACGGGGAAGCAAACCTCCAGTTTGAGACCTTCAAATACAAGATTTATCACCCTGACTTCCCGCAAGAAAGCACCGCCGACCAATTTTTTGACAAGGTGCAATGGGAATCGTACTACCAGCTTGGGCAATACATCGCCGCAGATGTGCTGAACCTGCCGGAGATTTCAGACGAACAGGGTCGGGATGAGCATGACGTGAGCATCCAAGGACTCATCGGACTTTTCGACAACAACCAGCCCATCATCTTGGCCGACAATTTTATGGCTGGATTGGTGGACGCTTCCACCCACACAGCTTACGACTACATGGACGCAGTTCCGAAAATGGTACACCCGGAAGTGGCCGATACTGTACCCGAAACTGGAGAAGAGGAGCGAAAAGTCGAGTCACCAGTAGAGCAAATGTGCTTTAAAATCTAAAAGAGAAAAGCCCTGCTGCGAAAATCACAACAGGGCTTTTTTATGGTAAATGATTGGAAGTCAATCTTTTATCTAAAATCAGGAAGCGAGTTGTGTCTCAATTTTTTGAGCCAACACCGCTTGTGTGGTAAGCCCAACATGGCGATCTACCAGCTTTCCGCCCTTGAAAATAAGGATGGTCGGTATGCTGCGCACGCCGAATTCAACTGATATCTCTGCGTTTTCGTCAACGTTGACCTTGCCTATGAGCGCCTTGCCATCGTATTCAGTAGAAAGTTTTTCGATGATTGGGCCAATCATGCGGCATGGACCGCACCATTCTGCCCAAAAATCTAGGACGGCAACACCTTCGTTGTCGAGAACTTCTTGCTTGAAGTTAGAATCTGTGATTTCAAAAGCCATTTTATCGAGTTTTAATGATTTTATGTGAAAAATTGTACAGCGACGAGAATAACAACCCAATCGTTTTAATTGTTGCAAAGATAAAAAAAACTACTTTTGCGCCCTGATTGGAAAAATCGATCGAAAAATACTTTCCGAGTGATTAAAGTCATCCCCGCTTTCCGAATTTTATTAATCCACCAGTAGCAAAAAGTTTAAAATTAGGAATTAATAAAGGTATTTTGCGAAATATTTTGCAGATTGTTCCACGACTTCCTATCTTGCGCCGATTTTAAAAAATACTAATATCACAATCGAAAAATAACATGGCAGATAAACTTGACCGTACCGACCTCAAGATTTTGAAAATACTCCAAGAGAATTGCAAAATCACCAATCTTGACCTTTCCAAAAAAATTGGTCTATCTCCTGCTCCAACACTCGAACGAGTAAAAAAGCTCGAAACTGCTGGTTTTATCGAAAGCTACCATGCGCAGATTAACCCACAGAGCATCGGCTTGAACGTTCAGACTTTTGTACAGGTATCCTTGGCTTGGCAGAAGGAGAACGCACTGAACCATTTTTTGGAAAAAATCAAAGCAATTGACGAAATCGTTGAGTGCTACATCATCACTGGCGAGGCGGATTTCCTTATCAAAATAGTTTGCAAAGACATACCAACGTACGAGCAATTGCTCTTTAAAACCTTGTCGCAAATTGAGGAAATCGAGCGCCTGAAAACTTTGATGACACTCTCGACAGTGAAGAACTCGAAGACACTTCCATACGATTACGAATAGTAACCGGAGCAGAATCTTTTCTCAAAATGACCGGGTAGCTTAGATTTGCTACTCGGTCATTTTTTTTACAAAAAACACCTTGCTCAAAAACAGCCTACTTTGGAAATTGGAGGGAGAAGACCTCTCAGCACCGTCTTACCTGTTCGGCACCATGCACGTGCGCGACCGAAGAGCTTTTCAGAAACTGGACCGAGTGTACGAAGCAATTGGCGAATGCGAAGGCTTTGCCGCAGAATTCCACTTGGATGACGCCGGACAGGGCATTGAGTCGACTATCATGCAATTGCCTGATAGCCAAAGTATTAGTGGTTTTTTTCCGAAGAAGAAATTCGAAAAATACAGAACCGTATTGTTCAAAAGCACAGGCATCGACCTCGCCCAATTTGAGCACATGCTGCCTTTCATGGTGGTGAATTTCGCCACAGAGCGCCTGCTCCAGCAAGAAATGCCCGAACCTCTCGACCTGCACCTTTGGGGCTTTGCAAAATCGGCGGGCAAGTCACTACACGGCATCGAAACCTTTCTGGAGCAAATGGAAGTGCTCAAAAAAATCACAGTTGAAGACCAATTGAAAATGTTGAGCGGCCTTTGCCTTAACATCGGCAAATTCCGACATTACCTCCTCCGGCTCACCGAACTTTATGAAGCCAGCGAACTGCAACTACTTTACAAACTGGTGAAGAAAAACAGCAAAGGAATGAGGCATCTCATGTTGTATCACCGCAATGAAGTGATGGCGGAACGAATCGGTGCATTGGTACGGCAGCAGCAAGTATTTGCAGCGATAGGTGCGGCTCATTTGGGTGGCGGGAAAGGTGTACTGCGATTACTGAAACAGCATGGTATTGCTGCAAAGCCAATTCAGATTTGATGTTTCAACAATTAGCACAAGTAGCTGATTATCAACTGGTTATTTATCCTCAACCACCATCGTATTCGACCATTTGTCGTGCCAGCCCGTTGCCTCGTTTCCCAAAAAAGAAAATGGCTCAAACGGCACAAAACGAGAAAGGCTCCTGCCAAGTATTGTCCCGAAATCAGGTGTTTCCCCATACTCATTGATGACCCTCGTACGGGTAATGAATTTACCAATGGTTTTGCCATTGGCCAGGAATTCAAACAAAGCATAATACAAGGTGGCAACAAAGGCAGACAAGAAAAAATCCAGAATTGGATTGATGTCCTCCATCCAGGCAATTGCGTCATAATTGCCAGTGGCAGCCACCAGCAGTCCAAACACGAAAAAAATCACAGTCCAACAAATGCGGTCAATGATGTAGTTGGCGAAACGCTTGCCATGGCTAGCCATCACAAATTGTTGCGGTTCGCCTTCCTCTTGGCCAAAATTTTCGTCGAGAATGAGGTTATTGTCTTCCATAAAAGGAATTGAGGTGAAAATAGGGCACTCAAAGTGGATTGATTGTGCCGTGCAATTTGCAGTAATTCCCAGAAAAGCAAAATAATCGGAACGGTTTTTTTGAAAAATTGGCGGTGATTTAGCAAAGGCTATTTTCCAAAAGAAAATGCCACACCAAACCCCATTGCCGGGTACTCAGATGCCAAGGATGGCTCCATGGAAGGCTTGATTCGGAAACTAAGGTCGTCACTCACATCGAAGGTCTTGAGGTGACTGTCCACGAATGCCTCGGCAGCCTGAATGATGTGCAGGCCAAACATGCCGATATAGGAAAGCTGTTTGT
>JAHEAS010000206.1 GCA_024642645.1 Saprospirales bacterium
AAGCCGGGCGTACAGCACCAATTGCAGGTCTTCTCCGTTGCGAATGACCGACTCCCGCCAGCCACTGCCTCGCCATTTGATGTCCACCACGGCCAATTCGCTTGTCCCATTGGGGCTTGTCCGTTCCAGCACCAAGTCGGCGATGCCCCTGACTTCCGGGCTGGACTCGTCGTTGTGCGGGAATTTACCATCCAACTGCTTTTCCGTCTCCACCACCCGCCAGCCGTTGTCACGGATATGCGTCACCAGGCTCCACGCTGCAAATTTTAGTTTGTTCACAAATGCCACCCGGTCCGGCTCTCGGCCATACATCAGCAGCACGGCGCCTTCCCGCACCAGCAGGCGGCGGCTCTCCTGTTCCACACGGCTTTCAACTTCTGCCTTGCTCATCGAATGGATGTCCGCTTTTAGCAATTTTTCAAAAACCCGGTGTGCTAGGTTGCCCATCAGGGTGTTGTCGGGCACCACACTCAAGATGCTCGACTTGTTCAGCCGGATTTTGTACTTGAAAAACCATTGGTATGGGTAGTAAAAAAGTGCTTCTAAACTGGTCAGTGACTCCCGCTCCCGCTGCATGTTGCCTCGGGTTTTTATCTTCAAAAACGGTGCTGGCCTGCCCAGTTGGCGCAGTTCTACCGGTTCGTATTTTGGTAGGTTAAAATGCTTCGCAAACGCTTGCGCTGCGCCGCCCACCTGCTGCGTGATGGCTTCCAGGTTGGAAAATGCCGCCTGCAAATCGCCGAAAAGCGGGTGCGGATTCGCAGCCGTTCCGTCCACCGATTCCGGCAGCACCAGCACCAGGCGGTCGGTGGCGGCCAGCACAGGTCGGCTCTGCTGCCAGAGTTGGCGGGCGTTTTCCTGCTCCGGCGTGTCGGGCAGTACGCCCATTTGCGCCAGCCAAGCCCGCTCGCTTTTTGACCACTTGGAGAAAAAATGCGGCTGCTCCTGCTGAACAAAATTCCACCACCACACCTCGCTCACCGCTCCGGTGAACGCTCCAGGATGCTGGACGTAGGGCAGGCTCCCCGCCTCCTGCGGTTGCAGCACCACCGGGGATGGCTCATAAATCGTGCGGACGATGCGCTCCAGTTCGAGGTGCGTCAGTTCTTGTTCGGGCAGGGCGTTCAGTAGTTCGGCGACCCTCCGGGCCTGTTGGCTCAGCACGATGAGCGAGTGGTTTCGTCCTCCACCATCCTCGAATGCCTGCACCGCCCATTGACGCAGGTAGTCGAAAATGGTCGTCACTTCGCCTTTTGGCACCTTGCTCCCCATGTCGTAGCGCCGCCGCTCGAACCAGAAATTGTACTGCTTGCGCTGTTCATTTACCGTTGTAAGTGATTCGTTTTCAGCGAGTTCCTCGAAGTATCGGTTAATCATGGCGTACCAGCCGTCGCCCTGCAGGCCCGGCGTCGCAGCCACTTGGTTGGCGATGAGCGTGGCCAAGTCGTCGGCTAACGGCTTCACGGCCAGCGACACAAATTCTAGGATGTGGAAGGGGTTCACGGGCTCCCAAAGGAAGGCTGTCACCAATTTCAGCACCTGCAAAGTCGGCCTAGCCAGCGAGGTGCTCTGGATGCCGAGGCTCGGCTGCCCCTCCTGGATGAGGGCCATGTCGAGGGTTCGGGATTTTTCGGGAATTAGGAAATTGGGCAATCGAAGATTCACGTCAGTAAATTGGGGGATTGGGGAATTGGTTCGCCCCCAATTTCCCCTCACCAACTGTGCCACCCAGGCTGCTGCCTCACTGGAGCGGCGGGCTTGCAGCAGGAGCAGGGAGCCGTCGTTTTGGAGTGTTTCCTTGATTTTGTTCGGGGCGGCGGAGAAGCGGGCTTGGAGTTTTTGGAGGTCGGTCGTAGCCTTGGTGGGCAGTTCGGGGAGGGGGAGTTGCTGGATTTCGAGGGCTGTCGATTCTGCCAATTTTTCAAAAAACCGCTGAAAATGGCGGGGCATCAGGTCGAGCGGCTCGTTTACCCAAATCTCGGATAAATTGGTCGAGTGGGCGTCGAGTGCTCGCAGCACGGCATCGAAGCGGTCG
Source organism: Saprospirales bacterium (assembly GCA_024642645.1). Classification (GTDB taxonomy): domain Bacteria; phylum Bacteroidota; class Bacteroidia; order Chitinophagales; family Saprospiraceae; genus UBA6168. Next base: position 2,036 of record JAHEAS010000206.1, read on the forward strand.
GCAAAGCCAGGGTCGAGGTGATGAACTTCGGGGTCATTTTTGAAAACACTTTCGATTTCGGCGATGGTAGCAAGGCGGGGTGGGGTATCGGTCTTTTTTTGAAAATCCCACCCTGCCAGCAACAGTTCGTCACGGCGGGAACAGAGGTCGGCAGCGGTGGTGAAGGGGTCTGCTTCAAAGGATTTTTGGTAAAAAACAGCGGCAGGAGCTTTTGCCAAGTGCTCGATCAACGCCTGACGGTACTGCTCGGTGCGGAGGTAGTCGATGTCGTTGGGATGCCCGCCGAGACCGTACCAAGTTTCAAACAGCGCCAGCAAACCCTTGGGGCTGACGTAGTGGACACCCACCTCGGTATCGGGCCTGGGCAGGGATTGGTTGTCGAGTTGGAGACCGAAGATGAGTTTCACGGCGTGGGTTGTTTTGGGCAAACTTACGCACAAAAATAAGGATAGAAGCGCACTTCAAGTTGTAGTGAATGATTCATCGAAAGGCCAGCTGAAATCAATTCCCGCTACCCGTTTCCTTCTTCAGTGCTTTGATTTGTGATTCCCAAAGGGCTTTTTGCTCCCTGACCTCGTCTTCGTCGCAGAAGTCGGAAATTTCAAGAATGGTCTCGCTGGTGACAGGGGACTGGGAAATTCGATATTCCAGGTACTCGCCTTCCCGGTCTTCATCGACCCACTCAAAACGAACAAGTTCGTCCTCGATGTCCTCGGACAGGCGGGCAATTTCGGGATAGCCGCCCCAACTAAACGTGTAGAGGGTCTCGCCCTGTACTTCGACATCGTCGCAGAACCAGCGGATTAGCTCTGATGGGGAGGTGAAAAATTGATACAACAAGGTGGGTGAAGCCTTGAGTATAAATTCCAGTGTAATCTTTACTCGGTTCATACAGCTGGATGATTTTTGTGCGAAATCAGGGTTGAATCTTGCGACAATTCGTTGGTTTACAACGCTTTGTGGCAAAAGGACAACCATCTCGCCCTTAAGTTATTTGGTAAATGACAGCTCTGGCTTTGGCTCAAACTGCCACAAACTTTGATTTAAAAATTATTGCTACGTGGCTGTTACTTAGGTGTCTGCATGAGAAATTATCCAAACGCCGGACAGTTTAGCCTATTTACAAGAAACGCCGCAAGTAAAAAGGAAAATATTGATTTTTCCAAATAAACTATTCAAAATCACCTACAATGCTGAAATGAGGGCCAAATAAACGGTTCAGAAGTTTTTTTTGATAAAAAAAAACAAGGTTTCATATTCAACCACGCTAAATGTCAGGTGTTTTTGCATCGAAAAAGCGGGGATATAAATTAACTGGCATACATTAAGGTTGATAACCTCGTTCAATTCCGTTATTTTTGCAGCGTTTTTACCCAATCCCTAGCCAAGCAGCATTTTGCAAGCAGAACTTTTTGAAAATCAGGACTTTTTGCATTTTTATTTATCTAAATTATTAAAAATGTACCAACACTGGATTTCAGAAATTACTTTTCCGATGCTTTATCCCCGACCAAACCTGAACAAAAGAACGCTAAACCTTTTCAAAATCTTTGCGGATTAATGAGACAGTTAAAAATAACAAAATCTATTACGAACCGGGAGAGCCAATCTCTTGAGAAATATTTGCAGGAAATCGGAAAAGTGGACCTGCTGACACCAGAGGAAGAGGTGGATTTGGCCAAACGCATCAAGCAAGGCGACCAAACTGCCCTCGAAAAACTCACAAAAGCTAATCTGCGCTTCGTCGTTTCTGTTGCGAAGCAATACCAAAATCAGGGCCTTTCCCTCAGCGACCTTATCAATGAAGGAAACCTCGGCCTCATCAAAGCCGCACAGCGGTTTGACGAAACACGGGGCTTCAAGTTCATCTCCTATGCCGTTTGGTGGATTCGCCAGAGCATCCTCCAGGCCTTGGCTGAGCAGAGCCGTATCGTTCGCTTGCCACTGAACAAGGTTGGCTCTTTGAACAAAATCAACAAGGCATTCTCCGAGTTGGAGCAGAACTTTGAGCGGGAACCTTCCGCCGAAGAACTAGCTACCCTGCTCGAAATACCGACTGAGGAGGTGGAAACCACGCTTGGCGTAGCCGCTCGCCACGTGAGCATGGACGCTCCATTCGTGGACGGTGAGGACAACTCCCTGCTCGACGTACTTGAGAACATCCATTCACCAAAAACGGACCAGGACCTGGAGTACACGGAGTCACTGCGCCTCGAAATCGAGCGCTCCCTCAGCACTTTGACCGACCGCCAGATGGATGTTATCAAACTCTACTTTGGCATCGGTGTTGAGCACCCAATGTCGCTGGAAGACATTGGCGACAAGTTCGGCCTCACTCGTGAGCGGGTGCGCCAAATCAAGGACAAGGCCATCAACAAACTCCGCAGCGCCAACCGCAGTAAGCTGTTGAAGCACTACTTGGGAGCTTAGAGATTTACGACTGACGATTTACGATTTACGATTTGGGGTCGTCGAATAATTAAAAAAGGGTACGGAGCAAATCGCTTCGTACCCTTTTTCATTTCGGCTGTGCACCCCAATCGTAAATCGTCAGTCAAGTATCACCGCATCCGTGTTGTTCGTTTTGTCACATTCAAACCGGAACTGGTCAGAATCGAGCGAAAGGATAAGGCTTTTCATGTATCGGGTCTTTTTGCGCACATCTACCTTCATTTGGCCCGTGTAGGTATCTCCGGGCAGCAAGTCACCGGTCTGGCCGGGCAAGGGCTTCACGATTTGGCCACCTGCCGAGAGTGCGCCCCTTGATAAGGTAGGCACACCGGAAATAAAGGCTTTTACCACCAGTTTTTCCTCGTTTTTGCTGCCTTTGTCAAACAGCTTAAAAGTGCCAAAACCTTTGTTGGCTATGGTGTACTCGATGGTGGCCCATTTGTCATCCTGCTCGATGATGTGCAGGCGATAGAAATAGATGTCAGGGCAGTCGTCTGCTATGCCTGGCTGCAGGGTGGTCGTGGAAGCTGGCTCCTCTTCGCCACCCTTCCCTGCGAGCATGGTGGGGTCATCGGCCTCAGGGAGTGCGGCAGTTGGAGTACCAACTTTTGTCTCAAACCCATCTGCAACGGGGAGTGGCAGTGTGTTTTTCTGGATTATGACCACGGGCACTTTCAGTTCTTTGCTTCGCAACGTTTGCCCAGCTGCCAGCTTGAAGTTTTCTTCGTAGAGCGTATATCGGATGTTTTCTCGCAATCCGCCAAGTTTGTAGCTGAAAAGCGAATGGTCAAAAATGAACTGCACCCAATGCAAAGTTCCTTTTTTCGAAAAATTGACATCCATCCGGCCAGAGTTGACAATGTCGCAGCGGATTTTTACCCAATCGTCCGTTTGCTTGAGTATTTCGAAATTAATTAGTTCAAGGCGATAGCCACGGTATTTCACGGTATCCTCGTCGGAGGGGGTGTGCGGTAGGGGCTTGGATTGTAGGTCAGTGTGTGGCTTTAAGCTGTCAAAAGAAAGACCTGCGATGCCAAGCCCGATGGAAAGCACCCAAAAGAAGAAGTTTGCAGGTTTTAGTTTGAAGACCATAGTTGTTATAACGCTCGCTCTAAAGTCAGTAGGAGTGAGAGGTGAGTTTTTTTTCATATAAAACTACTGCACTCGGTTTATACTACACCAAAATATTGCCAATAAGGGGAATCATAGGCTTTCAAAGTCAGATGGATGGAAGGCTGCCATTTCAATAGCCACTTGGGAGCCACTACACTTCATCCGTCAAAATATCCACCGGACGGTTGATGCTTTCCTGCAATGAGATGAAAGTCTCAGTTCGTTGGATGCCTGAAATTTTCTGGATTTTGTCGTGCAGTACGTCCCGGAGGTGGTCGGTGTCCCGGCAGTAGATTTTTGCGAAGATGCTGTAAAGACCGGTGGTGTAGTAGGCCTCCACCACCTCTGGAATTTTCTTGAGCTCCTCTGAAACATCGTCGTAGAGGGAGCTTTTATCTAGGTAGATGCCAAGAAAAGCGCAGATATCGTAGCCGAGCCGACCGTGGTTCACCACGAGATTGGCTCCCTGAACGATGCCCATGTCCCGCAGTTTTTTCATCCTTACGTGTACGGTGCCACCGGAGACATAGCCGATTTTCTTCGCAATGTCAGTGTAGGCCTGCTCCGCATCGTTCATAAGCAAGGAGAGGATGAGCTTATCGGTCTTGTCGATTGAATTCATGTACCACGATTTAGGATAAGTGCCGAACATCCGAGTTTAGGGATAACCGGTAATTCAAGCTTTTAAAAATTTCAACAAAATTGCGTTTTCGGACGGAATTTTTAAAATAATCTTGTGAGATAGTCGTCTATTTTGCTGCATCGTCAAATATTCCAGGAAAATCTATTCGTTGTTATTTCCTGATTTCATTGAATTGTTGCCCCACAAACCAATGGTTGCCCTAAACATTAGGGGC
>JAHEAS010000207.1 GCA_024642645.1 Saprospirales bacterium
AGGATAGGCCGACAAGCAGGTATTTCCACGTTGGTACAATCTCAAAACGAGCTTGTGAACTACCAGTCAAATCAACGCCACTTATGAAAGCATTTTACAACGAAAGGTACCGCCAACCAGACTACGCTTATGGTGAACTGCCCAACGAATATTTAAAGGCGCAACTGCCCAAGTTTCCCGTGGGCAGCATTTTGTTCCCGGCGGAGGGAGAAGGCCGAAATGCGGTGTATGCTGCCAGTTTGGGCTGGAAGGTTTCGGCATTTGACATCAGCGAAGAAGGGCAGAAAAAGGCGCAACAACTTGCCAGCAAACGGCAGGTGGCTTTGGACTACCAAGTGAGCAGTTTCGAAACCTTGCCGTATTTACCTGAACAATTTGATGCCATCGCCCTGATTTATGCGCATTTCCCGACAGCAGTGAAGCCATCTTTGTTCGGCACATTGAATACCTATTTGAGGAAGAACGGCGTGGTTATTTTCGAGGCATTCAGCAAAAAGCACCTTGCCTACAACAGCGTCAATCCAAAAGCTGGAGGGCCAAAAGATTTGGACATGCTGTATTCCATCGAAGAAATTAACACCTATTTCAATGACTTCGAAATCATTGAATTAATGGAGCAGGAAGTCACCTTGCAGGAAGGGCTGTACCACAATGGGACAGGTGCTGTCATACGGTTTGTTGGCAGAAAAACAAGTCACCACTTATACCCCAGCCCTAAGCCGAATATTGGCTTTTCGCCAAAAAAGACGGTCGGGTTCACAAATGCCTTTTTGCCCAAATCAAATTCTGAATTAATATAAAAGGCAAGTTTATCCCCTGCATAGTCGGAAACTCCGCCGGCAACCGAAAATTTGTGTTTGATGCCAAAGAGTTCGTTGCCAATGCCCAGCCCTCTCCGATACCTGCTGAATGCGATGTTGTATTGCAAGTTGTCAAATGCTCCAGCTTCGAGGCAGAAACGGTTCTGACTTCCAATGCGGGCTTTTTTCCTTCATGATTGGCTAAATTCATTGGTGTATTTTTTTGACCCAATGCAGAAACATGGCCAACCCGCCAGCATCGCTGCGCCAATAGGATTGCTATTGGCCATTAGCTATTGGCATTTGGCAACAGCGGTGCGGCGCACTTATAGGTTTTGTGCAGATAGGCATTTGGCTTAAGTGAAAATGGAATCGGCCCGCAAGCCGCATTGAACAGGCCGTGCAATTGAACGTTTTTATTGAAATCAACAACTCTTTATTGTCTTGTGGGTTAAGACCGTGTTCGAACGTGGGGCATTCAGAAAATCCCGATTTACCTCCACCGAATTTGAGCATTTGGTAACCAGGTATTTCAAAATCGTCAGCTTGCTTTTTTAGACTGCGTTCGGAATTTGGGTTTTGAGTGAAAAGTTGCCAATTTTTCGCTGGAAGCTAAATTCCGAACACGGTCTTAGTCCTTCCTTGATATTAATTAGCCCGAGTAATTGGTAGGAGGTCGTTTTAAATCAAATCATGTCAAAACTCCCAGATGGTAAGCGGTTTATAGATGTTTCTGATTATGGAAGACCTTTTGCCCAAGCTTTAGTTCAACGTTTGATAAACACCCCCTTAACGTCCATTCACCTCACGTTTGCATTTTTGGTGGCTGGGCTGATTGGGATAGGGTGTATCCTCTTGCACCAATTTGCTTTTGCTGCTTTTTTTCTGTTGGTCAAAAACATCCTGGATGCTGCCGATGGTGAGATGGCGAGACAAAGGAGCCACCCTTCTTACACTGGTAGGTACTTGGATTCCATTTTTGATTTTGTCATTAATCTTGGCATTTGCTATGCGCTTTATTTGGTAACCGACAGCTCACTACCGGTTTTCGTTGCAGCCTTTACGGGACTCCAATTTCAATGTGCCATTTGCAATTACTATTATGTCATTCAGCGGAATCGGGTAGATGGCGATATGACCAGCCGGATTGTCGAGTTTAAAAAACCGACTGCCTTCCCATACGAAAGCCAGACAATCGTTAATCATTTGCACAGCCTTTTTATGATGTTTTATAGTCCGTTCGATTTTGCCGTTTTACAGCTTGATAAGAATGCCATAAAATTAAAAGAATTCCCAAACTGGTTTCTCTCCCTTTCTTCTTCCTTATTGCTGGGCTTCCAATTTGCCATTATATCCATATTTCTACTTTTTAACCTTGCAGAATATATCCTGCCATTTTTCGCCTTTTATAGCTTATGGGGGTTGGCCGTTATTGGCATCCGCAAATTGTTGGTGCAAAATGCGTGAAACTGCATGCTATGCCATGAGGGTATAGGCAAATGCTGTTGGCTATTGGCTATTGCCCAACAGTAAACAGCTGATAGCTATTTCCACAAATCCCGGAATTTTATCAAACCTTTGCCAAAATACAATTCCTATGCAAGGCAATTACCGTAAAAACATCCGCACCGGACTCGCCGTCCGAATCGTGCTCAAAGAAGACCAGCGCTCTGGCGACCTCACTGAGGGCATCGTCCGTAACATCCTCACCAATGCACCGCAGCACCCACACGGTATCAAGGTGCGATTGGACACCGGCGAGGTGGGCCGGGTGAAGGAAATTCTGGACGAAGAGGAAGAGATTGAATGGCCGGAATGATTTTTTATTGCTGCTATTAGCCATTGGCAATTGGCTAATAGCAAACAGCCAATGGCTAACAGCAATTTTAAAAATACACCTCGTGATTGCCTGCATCGGCAAGAGGATGGAGGCAGTGAGCGAGGAAAGTTATGCGGCATTTGGGCTTCCGAGAATGATGGCATTGCTTTGTGTTTAATTTAGCACTTTATACCTTGGCCATCTTTCTTTCACCACTAAAATTTCAAGGCATGAAAAACCTAATGACAATAATAACGCTGGCCATTATTTTCGCTGGATGTGGACCTACGCTTTACGTCCCCAATACCATCAACACGCCCTTGCTGGCCGAAAAAAAAGACTTCAGGGCGTCCATCGGCATGATGGGCTATGCACCAGAGGCAAATGTGGACTTGCAAGGCGCCTATGCGTTTCATGACCATATAGCGGCTATGGGTAATTTCTCAGCGATGAAAGGGTCAAGCTACTATGACAATACCAAAGGCATCAACGCACACCACCTCCTTGAAGGTGGCATCGGCGGTTATATGGCGTTCGGAAAAACCAAGAACGGAATGGAGCTAGGTCGGGCAGAAATCTTCGCTGGCTCAGGGGCAGGTTGGGCAGAAGACAACAGCGCAGACGAAAATGGAAATGGGAACTACCATTACACGGGTAATTACCGCCGACATTTCGTCCAGCCTGCCATAGGCCTGCGTACCAGCATCATTGACTTATCCTTCGCCTACAGAATTTCAGGCATTCGTTTCAACAGCTTCAAAAAATTCTCAAGTGGAACCCTGGTAGAAGACTCAAGTTTTGGGTTTGCAACGTTTGAGCCCACCATTACGGCTGCTGCTGGGTATAAATATTTAAAATTCTACTTGCAAATAGGAGGCGTAAATGTTGGTGATGAATCCAGCAAGAGTGCCCAAAATTTCAGAAAAGTAAATAGTGAATTATTTGGTACGTTGAAATTCAACGTTGGCTTAGTGGGCAGCCCTTGGATTGAGGAAAAGCCGGAAAAGTCCGCCCTACCCAGTGTCACCCTTGAACCTGCCTTGGATCCTGTGCAGTCAGATTCTTTAAAGAACAACCAGCAAGAAGCGGAACTCCCACCAACAGTCGTCCATATCCAACAAGCTAAGGTATCCATCTGCTTGCGAGACGGTGGCAGTCCGGACGGCGACGTTGTGAACGTCAGTTTCAATGGCGCCTTCCTTGCAGCGCAAATCGAACTCACCAAAAAGCTTCAATGCTTCGAGGTCACTGCCATTCCCGATGGCGACAATTTGCTGCAAATCAGTGCAGTTTCCGATGGAAAATTCAAATCGAATACCTTGCAAATTGTTGTAGTGGAGGGCAAATTGGAGCGGACGCTCTACCTTCGAACCGATTTAGGGAAAACGACAAAACTTCGTTTTGAGCTGGATTAGGTGGACTTGTGATAGATTTACCCACAAATCCGGTCCATGAAAAACAAATTTGCTTTTTCTTTTATCCTCACCGTGCTGTGCCTACACTTTTTGCTGGCACAAATGCCCTACACCCAAAAACTCTACCCTGTCACCGTAGAAGCCGACATCCCATACGGAACGGCGACCACCTTTGCCGGTGGCGCTGAAAACCTCGTGCTCGACCTTTACAAGCCCGTTGGTGACGACAATTGCCGCAGGCCGTTGCTCGTGATGGTGCACGGCGGCGGATTCATCGCTGGCACAAAGAACGATGTGGACGTGGTTCAAATTTGTCAGGAAATGGCCGCACGGGGCTACGTCACGGCTTCTGTCCATTATCGGCTTGGTATGCACCCGCTCAATTTCTACGAACCTTATGCGCTCTGCAACGACGCCATCAACCCCGTCGGCATCAACAAGTGCATCTATGCCACCGACACGCTGGAATTCTCCCGTGCATTGTACAGGGCCACACAGGATGTGAAGGGCGCCATCCGTTTTCTAAAAGGTCGGTACGAAATGGACTCCACCGACGTGCAAAACGTCTTTGTGGGCGGCAGCAGCGCTGGGGCCATTACTGCCCTCAACGTAGCTTTTATGGATTTGCCTTTTGAACGGCTGCCGTTCACCGATGCCCAAGTCGATGCGCCTCAGCCTGACGCTGACCTCTCAAGTTGCGTACCTGCCCCCGCCAACCGCTCCCGCCCAGACCTCGGCGGTATAGAGGGTACCCAAAACCTCAATGGCCAATATGCTACTGTGCAGGGCGTGGCCGATTTTATGGGTGGCATGTTCGACCTAAGTCGTCTCGCTGGCCCCGACACCCCAGCCATTTACCTCTATCACCGTACCGACGACCTTGTGGTGCCGAGCACCTACAACCGCCTGTTTTTGCTCTATCCTTTTTGTTTGAATCCTATCAACCTGTGCCAACCACTGACTACCCGTCCGTTCATTCATGGCAGTGAAAGCATTCTGGCAAAGTTGGAAGACATGGGCAACAGCGCCCCACCTTTTTTCAATGACATCCTCACCAGTTACGGGCCCGCCGACGGCGATGACTGCCTTGACAGTCCGCCCGGTCACAGTATCGACAACATTCCACTACGCTGCGAAAACATGAGCGGGTTCTTTGCGCCCATCATTGCTGCGAACGGGAACAGCCCGACAGGGAATTGCGTGAGCAGGACGCATTTTCAGCAAAATGTCTTAAAGGTAAATGTCTTTCCAAATCCTGTGAGGGGCGGTGAATTGCGTATCGCTTGCAGCAATTGTCCGGCAGGTGAGGCAAAGTTTCGGCTGGTGGATGCCGTGGGGCGGAATTGTGCCACGGCTGTTGGCAATCCATCGGATTTTTCTTGGGACTTAGGGGAGTTGCCAAGCGGGGTTTATTTTCTTTTTATGGAAATGGATGGGGCGAGGGTCGTGCAAAGGGTGGTGCTATGAGCGAAGGGCAAGAGGTGACGACACCTTTTTGGAAAGGTGTCGTCACCTCTGCACACTCATCTTTTACTGCCCACACGCTTCCTCGCTCACCAACCGAAAACCTACCTCATCGTCGCCTCTGTTAGGCGGCTTAGCGTCCCTGTTGTAGTTTTGAAAAGGCTCCATGTTCCAACTACCACCTTTAATGACCCTGCGTTTGTCGTCTCCAGCAACCCACGGAGAGGCGTCGTTGGGGGCATCTACGTAGTCGTCGTGCCAGCGGTCCATTACCCATTCGAAGACGTTGCCGGACATGTTGAACAAGCCTAGGGAATTGGCCCTCAGTTCAAAAACTGGCACCGTCGCCTCCCTATCAATACCCGCTTGTTCGGTACTTCTGCCGGGCAGATTTCGGGAACTGAAATTGATGTTCGTGGGAGTGGCACGCCCCGTCCCGTCCCCGAACCGTACTTCCTGCCCACGCTGGCGGGCGGCGAATTCCCACTCGGCTTCGCTGGGCAAGCGGTAGTTGCAGCCTGGCTGTAACTTGTTGAGCTTTTCGATAAAATCCTGCACTTGGTTCCAGCTTACGTTCTCCACTGGACAAAGGTCACAGTCCTTGAACCCGCTGTTGTTTTTCCGTTTGCCCATCACGGACTCCCAAAGCGCCTGTGTTACCTCGAAGCGGCTGATGTAGAAATCGCCGACTTTGACGTCGTGTTGCGGCAAGGCACGGCCTGTGCACTGACCTTCCTTGGTCACATTGCAACCCATTTTGTAGCTGCCACCTTTCACTTTTATCATCGTGGAAGGCAGCCATTTCAGTGGGTCACTAGTTGCCAAGTCTTGGTCTTTCCATGTTGAATTGCCACCGGGAGGTGTTGTGGTAGGATTGCTGTCACTGGCAGTTGGCCCGCCAGGGTTGACAGTGCCAGGCCCGCCCGGGGTCGTTGGGTTACCATTTGTGCCAGGCC
>JAHEAS010000208.1 GCA_024642645.1 Saprospirales bacterium
TAGACTACGCTTGCTTCCTCATCACCGATGATTATGGAAACACAGACACGACTACAATTTGTGTGTATGTGCGGCTACCGGAGACTGGTACAATTATTGACACCATCCTGCTAGGTTCGAACGAAACCTATTGCATTGACACCACTGAATTGGCAGGCAACATTGTAAGTATTACAAATATTTGCCCTGATTTATCCGGTAACGAGGTAGAGTTTACAGTTAACAATGTATCTTTATGCGTCGTTGCGGATGGCATTGCCATTGGTACCGATTCGGCTTGTATCGTTATCTGTGATGATTATGGCGTTTGTGACACCACTTATGTTTATATCACCGTAGTTCCCGATTCAAGTGACCCATGCGCTAATTCCCTTCCCCCCGATGCCGTTAGCGATACGGCTTCCGCACTGTTGAACACCCCTGTAAATATTGACATCTTGGCGAATGATACCCTCGGCAATTGTTTACCAATTGAACTGACTGTGCTAGACCCAAGCACTGGCGGCATTGGTCCAAATCACGGCCTAACCGTGTTGAACCCTGACCAAACGGTGGACTACATTCCGAATCAGGACTTCTGTGGGCTGGATACTTTCCAGTACGTGTTGTGCAACCCAGTTGGTTGCGATACTGCCACGGTGGTTATTGATGTCGCATGCTCAGTTGACCCTGGCGATATCATTATTTACAATGGCTTTTCGCCAAATGATGACGGTGTTAATGAGGTATTCAAGATAGACAATATTGACCAATATCCTGAAAACAACGTAACTGTTTTTAATCGGTGGGGAACTGCGGTCTTCACTGAAGACGGCTACAACAACACTTGGAAGGGCACTTACAAAAACGTTGACCTGCCTGATGGCACCTATTTTTATCGAATAGACCTCGGCGACAGGCGCAGAAAATACAATGGATTCGTCCAGCTACAACGATAATTTCACAGTAGGTTGCCTTTAATTGGCTCGCCGGGAAAGGGCAACCTCCAACATAACCACCATTCAAAGCAGAATTTTCAAAATTCCTTTATGATGAAAAAAGCATTGACCTTATCCATGTTTGTGCTGTTCCTTGGGAAATTGGCATTTGCCCAGCAAGAACCCATGTTTACCAAGTACATGTTTAACAGCTTGGTTTTCAATCCAGCCTATGCTGGCTCCAAAGAGTACCTTTCACTTGGTCTTATCCACCGCTCTCAATGGGTGGAAATTGATGGCGCTCCAATTACGCAATCGCTTACCGCACATACACCGCTTCGCAATGAGCGGGTCGGGGTAGGTCTCAGCGTGGTGAATGACATCATCGGGCCAACCCGCACCACAGGCGTTAACCTTAGCTATGCTTATCGCATTCCGATGGGCAAGTACAAGTTGAGCATTGGCCTTCAAGGTGGCGTCGAAAATTATGATGCCAACTGGAGCTCGCTGAACATTGATGACCAAACTGACCAGGTTTTCGCTGACGATGTGAATCTGATTCTTCCCAATTTCGGAATGGGTCTTTACTTCTACAGCGACAAGTTTTATATTGGTGCATCTAGCCCACACCTGGTTGAATACGACCTCAGCAAAAGCAACAACGGCGGTCAGGATATCTATGCTCGCAAAGTGCGCCACTTTTTCTTTACTACAGGTGCAGCCATTCCACTAAAAGGAGATGCACTTGTATTCAAACCATCGTTTCTCTGGAAAAATGTGGGCGCTGACAAGCGCCTTTCCAAGCTGGAACCATTCAAGAATATCGGTGCGCCCAACGAATTTGACATCGACTTGTCCTTGTTATTTCAACAGACTTTGTGGGTAGGCGCATCCTTCCGTTCCGCATTTTCCGTTAAACCATTTGAGAATCCAGCCCGCAGCTCTGTTGAGTCTGCTGACATCTGGGTCTCCTATGTATTGAAAAACGGCCTACGAGTAGGTGCCGCATACGATTACCCACTCACCGACCTCAATAAAGTAACCTCTGGTGCCTTTGAACTGATGGTTGGTTATGAATTTGATTTCCGGGAGAATAAAGTTATCACTCCTCGTTATTTTTGAGTATTCGAGGATTTGAATATTTGAGGATTTGAGCAGGAAATCGCCGAATCCGGGAATATTCAAATCCTCAAATCCTCTCATCTTCAAATCCTCATTCAAAAAGATAGCCATGCGTAATTTTCTCACCCCAGTTTTCCTTCTCTTTTTCGCCTTTGGGGCGATGGCACAAGCTGGTAAACTCAAGACAGCGCAGCAAAAAATGGACAACCTCGACTACATCGGGGCCATTGAGTTGTATAACCAGATTTTGGAAAAAAGCGATGACGCCACGGCCAAAATCAACCTCGCCGAAGCATACCGCAAAATCAACGATACGCCGAATGCCGAGTTTTGGTATGGTCAAGTGGTGCGTTTGCCACAGGCAGAACCCATCCACAAACTGTACTACGGCATGATGCTCCAGCGCAACGGCAAATGTGATATAGCTAGGGAGTGGTTTCAGCAGTTCGTTGACCTTGCACCAGACGATGTGCGAGGCCAGCAATTACTTCGTGCCTGCGATTATGAAGAGGAACTGATGACCAAAAGCGTGTCAAGCTACGAAATCACCAACTGCGATTTCAACTCAGCATCCGATGATTTCAGCCCGTTTCACTACAAAAATGGCCTGGTGTTCTCCTCTGAGCGAGACACAAACCCCATCATCCGCCGCACGCACAACTGGACAGGCAATCCTTTCCTAGAACTTTACTACGTGGACGCCAAGCAGCAAGGCAGCCAAGAAAATGGCTGTGGCAACTACACATTTGGGCGTCCGGAGAAATTCTCCAACGAAATCAACACCAAGTTTCACGATGCTTCTGTGGCATTTTCAAAAAACGGTGAAGAGATATTTTTCACCAGAAACAACTTCCTTGACGGTAAAAAAGAAGCAGATGATGCAGGTATCATGCGCCTAAAAATCTTCTACGCTCGCAGCGAAGGAGAAGGCAAATGGGGCGAACTGCAAAGCTTGCCTTTCAACTCAAACGAATATTCAGTAGCCCACCCTGCCCTTTCTGGTGATGGCAACAAACTTTACTTCGCATCTGACATGCCCGGCGGATTTGGCGGCATGGACCTCTATGTTTCCGACAAGGAAAGCGGACGCTGGGGGCCACCAATGAACCTCGGTCCAGATATCAACACGGAAGGCCATGAAATTTTCCCTTATGTATCACCGGATGGCAAACTATATTTTGCATCTGATGGTCATGTGGGTTTGGGAGGCCTTGACATCTTCTACACAACCAGTAAAGAAGAGGGTGTATGGACATCACCAGAGAACATAGGCTATCCGATGAACACCGTTTCTGACGATTTCAGCATTGTTTTCAACGAAGAAGGCACCTGTGGATTCCTAGCATCCGACCGGGAAGGCGGTGTCGGCCATGACGATATTTACAGCTTTAAGAAGACAGCACTCACCATTGAGGTGCTTGTTTTTGATGAAAAAACAGAAACGCCATTGGAGGGTGCATCCGTTTACGTTGCTTGCAAACAAGATACGATGGTAACCAATGCTGATGGTATCATTACGTTTGACCTCAAGCTCAACGAAACTTGCGACCTCACGGCGAGCATGGAGGAATACATTCCTGCCAAAGCAGAGGCCAGCACCAAGAATTTGACCTTGACTGATAAAGTTGAAGTGAAAATCCCAATGCGCCGGTCTGCAATGTTTGAGGTAGAAGGCGTTGTATTCGATGCTTTTACTAGTCTCCCAATGGATGGCGCCACTGTCACCATTGAAAATGACTGTGGCCAGCCATTGGCTGAGCCTTTCACAACTAGTATCAACGGCCGCTATGCTTTTAAGCTGGACATGGACTGCTGCTACAAAATTAAAGCCACTCAGTCGAACTACTTTGCTGGTATTGCAGAGAATGTTTGCACCAAGGACAAAACTGAGTCTGAGACTTTGAAAGAAAACTTGTACTTGCAACCGACAAATACAATCACACAAGGTGGAGATGGACCTGGCGGTGGAAGAGTACCCAAACCAGGGGGTGTGCCCGGTCAGCAACCTGGCGGTGGAAGGACTCCAGTTGTACCTGGTGGTGAATATGTACCTGGACAAATGGAGACATCTTACACCTACTATGACCCAATCACCGACTCATGGATGGATAAAGAGACAAGACTGCCAGCTCAAGGCAAATATCCAGATGACAGGGTTTATGAGAAAGGCGTGCTGAAAAGTGGCCCAATCATTCCTGGACCAACCCCTCCGGGCCCAGGCGGAGAAATTGCCTATCTCTTGCATATTTACTACGATTTTGACCAAGCCTTTATCCGTGATGATGCTGTGGAAGAATTGCAGAAATTACGCAGCCTGATGGAGGAAAACCCCCAATACATCATCGAAATCGGTTCTCATACGGATGCACGTGGCTCTGGCCATTACAACCAGCGCCTATCACAGCGCCGTGCTGAATCCGTTGTTCGCTGGCTGTCCGATAAGGGCATCAACCGCAGCCGCCTCGTAGCTCGTGGCTACGGCGAGACGGTGAATGTGAATGACTGCGTAAACAACGTGCCTTGTACCGAGCGGGAACACCAAATGAATCGCCGCACGGAGTTCAAGGTGATTGGCTGCACGGACTGTGTAGACAAAGCGAGAATCGTTTCTAAAGAAAATAAAAATGTACGGGTAGATGAGTGCAAAAGCTGCCCGTTTTAAGATTATTGTTTTCAAGGAATTAGGAAAAAAGCCCTGGGTTTCACCGCCCAGGGCTTTTTCTTTTGGCTAAAAAATGGATTTTTGCACTCACTTAGTAAAACGAGCCTTTTGAACAAAATAATCATCGCAATAGACGGCCACTCATCCTGTGGGAAAAGCACCCTTGCAAAAGCAATGGGAAATGCGCTTGGCTACGCTTACATCAGCACAGGAGACATGTACCGGGCTGTCACGCTTTATTTCATTGAAAATCAAGTAGATATAAAGGACAAGGCTGCTGTTTTGAAGGCTTTAAAACAAATCAAGCTTCATTTTGTGGCAGATGAAAATAGTAACCGCATCCACCTTAATGGGCGTGACGTTTCTGAAGAAATCCGCAAGATGTACGTGGCAGAATTGGTCAGCCCAGTTGCAATCATCTCTGAAGTAAGACGTGAAATGGTACGGCAGCAACAAGCCATAGGGCAGCAAAAAGGAGTGGTGATGGATGGTCGGGACATCGGCACAGTGGTTTTCCCCAATGCCGAACTAAAAATTTTCCTCACGGCTAATGTCGATGTTCGTGCTCAACGCCGCTTTGACGAACTAACAGCCAAAGGCCAACATGTTGACTTTGCAGAGGTAAAAAACAACCTTGCCGAGCGGGACCATATCGACTCCACACGTGCTGATAGTCCTCTCCGACAAGCGGATGATGCTGTGGTAATTGACAACAGTACCCTTAATCATGAGCAACAGTTAGAATTAGCGCTGGACTTAGTGAGAGAAAGAGTGAGATAGGAATTTGGCTATTGAAAAAATATTTACCAATCTAGTTTCCAAAATTTCTACAAAAAAATCCCGCCCCAGTTTCCTGGAGCGGGATTTGTATTTTGCTTGAAAATATTTTTCTAAGCAAATCTATTCACGGAAAGAAATTCCGTCAAAAGAAATTACTGAACAATCAAACGCTTACCAACTACCTGCTCACCGTTAGAGAATACAACGGTGTATGCACCACTTGGCAAGTTGCTGATGTCGAGACGCTCGCTGCCGTTGAGGGTATTGTCAAGGTTACGCTCAACCATCACCTGGCCAAGGCCATTTACAAGACGTACGTTCAAGTTCGTCATGCTCTCGAAATTGTAAGTCAGGTTAACGAAATCACCTGCTGGGTTCGGGTTCATGCCGATGGCTTTTGCGAATAATGTCTCGTTAGCATCCAAGGCATCACAGTTCGGACACCAGTTGAAGCAATATGTTCCGAGTATTTCGTTCACGTTGCCAACTGTAGCCGAACGATTGAATCCTCCGTTGCCATCATCCACACCGCACTCCATAAGTGCTTGGCTGGTCTCCCATCCGTTTGGTCCGTTTTTAAATTTGTACTGGATGGCTTCGCCAACAGGAAGTTCGATGGTTGTTTCCCAAATGTCGTTACCAACATCAGTCATGTTAACATCCGCCCAACCAGTGATAGAACCAGCGAGACGCACGCCCTGTCCACTAACGGTCTCACGCTCCATGTTCACACGGAAAGTAACGTCAACTGTCGGGATTGGAGGAATGGACTCTGTGTAGTAAATATCATCGTAGAAGGCCAAGTGGTCATCATTGATAGAGAAGAAATCAATTGCCCCGATGTTGCCAGTGTAAGCAGCGCCGGTAAGTACTTGATTACCATTAATCCAAAGATTGACTTCGTTGTTGTCCAAGTTGAACTCATGAACAACTTCAAACCACTGGTCTTCTG
>JAHEAS010000209.1 GCA_024642645.1 Saprospirales bacterium
GGGCAATGCCCGCCGGGGTCATTAGGCCGATTCGTTGCAGCTTCCAAACCCGCTGGCGGTTGAGTTCGCTGAGGTAGCTCTTCTTTCGACGGGGCGTGATGCGTCGCACGGCACTTTCTTCGCAGTATTTCTTCACCGTGCCGTCAATCCAACCAAAGCAAAGGCATTCCTCCACTAAGTCGTCGTAAGAAATGGAGGGTTTGCCGGTATTCTTACGGAAGGTGCGGAGCCAGATTTCCGTCTTGGTGGTGCCATGCGTTTCGAGCCAAGAGCGCCAGTCTTGGCGGGTGTGGGGGTAGAAGACTTCGGTGATTTCCATGGTCACAAAGTTGATGTATTTGATAAGGATTGATGAGCGTTCGGGGTCTCCAATCAACTTTTATCAACTCAAAAAAGAATCATCGCTCATTCATCCATTTTAGAAAATCGCTGGCCTTGGCCTTGCTGACGATAATTGGGTCGGGTGTTTTCACGGTTAGTTTCACGGCCAGCTTCCGGGCGAAGTGGTTCTCGACGTGGTGTACCGCATCAAAGTTGACGAGGTACTGGCGGTTGGCGCGGTAAAACTGCTGTCCGTCGAGCATCCCTTCCAATTCCTCTAACGTGTGCGGCACATGAAAGCTTTCGCCTTTGAAATTGTAGAGCCAGTTGTTCTCACCCAAGACTGTAAAAAACGCCACGTCCTTCACAGAAACGGGCAAAAACTTGCCTTGGAAGGAGACGAGGAAACTGGACTTCTTGCCGTGGTGCAATTGCTCGGCCACCTGCCCGATTTTTTCAGAAGAAAAGAACTGGTCGAGCGCCTGCACCTTGTCCAGTGCCGACCGCACCGATTTCTCATCAAATGGCTTGAGGATATAGGCCACTCCGTTGGTCTGGAAGGCTTGCAGGGCATAGTCGTCGAAGGCTGTGCAGAACACCACCGGGCAAGGCACCTCCGCCTCCTTGAAGATGTCGAAGCTGAGGCCGTCGGCCAGCTGGATATCAAAAAAGGCGAGGTCAAGCGTTGGTTTTTTACCCAGAAAAGCCAACGTGCCCTCCACGCTGTCGGTTATTTTGACGATTTCAGTGGCAGGTTCCACTTCCTTGATGGTGTTCGCCAAGTCAATGGCCGTACGGGGCTCGTCCTCTGCTATCAGGATTTTCATAAATGTTCTGTTTTCTTTGTCGGGGCGGGTTCTTTGCCGGGGGCTCTGTTGCCCAGCGATTCCCGCAGCGGGTGGATATTGGATAAAATGAGGACCATCGTAATCAAGAAAAGTACCAGCTCCAAGCCTACCAGCACCCTGCCTGCAGACACCAGCGGATAAATATCGCCAAAGCCCGCCGTGGAGAAGGTGGCGAGGCTGAAATACAAAAAGGCGATGGCTTGCCCAATCACATCGCTGTCCGGCGGAATATTGGCAAACGAAGTCCCCTCGATTCGGTACAGGCAAAAATAATCAATGGCAAACGACAGCACTATCATGGAGGCACTGACCCCAAAGAACAATAGGTATTTGATAAAATCGAAATGCTTGCCGGAGGTAGCCCTCAGGATATAGATGTTTAAATAAACAAAATATGCTGCCTTGACGAACGCCAGTACCAACAAGGCAAACAGCTTCCAAAAGTGGCTTGCAATCTCCCGGTCGTCGAGTAGGTAAACGGCGACTCCAAAGGCTATTACCATGACCAATCGGCCTAGCGCTTTTCTGTAAAACATCTATGAACAGGTAGTTTGATTTATTATTTAACTGTTTTACTTCCCTCTATTCGTCATCTGCTCCAGCATCTCCGTCTGGTAGCGCTGGATCTCCATCAGCGACTGGAACTGCTCCTCCATCAGCAAGTTGATTTTCTGGTGGAGATTGCGGATTTCGATTTCCGCCTTCAGGTTCACAAGGTAGTCGTTCTCTGCCCGTTTGCGGTCTTTCTCCTCCTTGCGGTTCTGCGACATCATGATGACCGGGGCTTGCAGGGCAGCAATGCAGGACAAGACAAGGTTGAGCAGGATGAACGGATAGGGGTCAAACGCTTTCGTGGCGAGGATGACGTTCATCACAATCCAGCAAAAAAGCACGACACCGAAAGAGATGATAAACGTCCAGCTGCCGCCGAAAGTCGCCACTTTGTCCGCCACCATTTGCCCCCGGCTGAAGGTTTCTTTTGGGGGATGCAGCAGGTTTTCCGAAATGAGCTTCTCCTCTCTCATCGAGTCTGCGACCAGTTGGTGCAGCTTTTTTAAGTGCTTGTCTTCAGTAGAAAGGATGCTTTCGAGGTACCGATGCTGGAAGGAATTATCTTTTTTCATGGTTGAAAATTTTGAACCATACCAATGATTGAGGTGAATTTAGCGACTAAATGATTGATTATTTCCTGTTTATGTGCAGAACGCCACCAATTCAGCTCAATGCCGCAGGCATTGTAATGGCCTATTTTATCAAAGGCAGCCGCACCTCAAAGGATTCCACGGTTTTTAGCACCTCAATGCTGTCGCCCGTGAGCAGTTGGTAGCGGCGGTTGATGTTCTCCAGTCCTGCCCCGTTGCTCTCCTCCACCGATTTCTTGGGTTGTAGGTTGTTCCGCACCACCAAATATTTCCCATCGTGGCAAACCACCTCGATGCGCAGCGGCTTGTCCATACTCACCACGTTGTGCTTCACGGCATTTTCCAGCAACAACTGAAAGGTGAGCGGCGGCACCAAGCTGGCCAGTGCTTGCTCCGGGAGCTGTATGTCGAGCTGGAAATTTTCGGCAAACCGGGTCTTGAGCAGAAAGGCGTACGAATGCAGCATCTCCAATTCTTCCCGCACGGTCGCCTGCTGTTTCATGCTGCTCTGCAACAGGTAGCGGTACACGCCGGAGAGGTGGATGATAAAATTGGAAGCCTCTGGGTCGTTCGATTTCACCATGCTTTTTAGGGTGTTCAAGGCATTGAAGAGGAAATGTGGCTGTACTTGCTGGCGCAAAAGGTCGAGCTGCGCCAATACATTCTCTTCTTTCAAGCCGGCATTTTCCACCTCCACCAGTTGGAGTCGCCGTTGGTTTTGCATCGCAAAATAAATCACCAAAATCACCATGTTGTGAAACACCCCTCGCAGAAAGTAGAACAGGACATTGCTGCCCGCTTCCCGAAAAAAGTGGTGCACGACGCTCTCCACCGCCACCACAATGGCCGCCCCCGTGACGAATATCAGCAAAAACCGGAAGGTGGTGTTGCGATGGCTGACCGAGGCGAGCGTCCGCTGCTGGTAGTCGTCCACAAAGAAATTGAACTGCCAGATGAGCCAGTTGCAGCTGAAAACAGCGATGAAATCCGCCACGGCGCTGCCCGTCTCCGGGTAGTCGCCGAGCGCAAACTGCCGGGCAATTTCCACCAGCGCCAGCACCAGTGCCGACCATAAGGCTATTTTATTTCTGTTTTTAAAAAAATCCACGCCGTGAATGATGAATGATAATTGGTGGAATGATAAATCAGCGAAAATGACTTTATCCTTCTAAACAGCTCTTCAAACCCTGCAAAATTGCACAAAACAACGCCAGCTTTTAGTCCCCTTCCGTGAAACGGGCAAAACGGTCGGTGAAACGGGCCATCAGCCTGCTCAACTTCGCCGGAACCACCCCCATCTTTGTGGTGTCCGAAAGTTAGTTTTTTGGCCTCCAGGCGGTGCAGTTCAAAGCATAACTAAAGCAATTCCAAATCAAATGCTGCACCGCCGATGGCTAAAAAAAGAGGGTGAGAGATTGAGCGGTTTAGGGACACACCTCATTAATGTTCCACTTATTTTTTAAAACCAAAATTGATTACCATGAAAAACTTAAAATTATATGTCATCGCAGCTGCCCTACTTGGCAGTACGCTTACGTTAGCTGGTTACAAATTTTTGGAAAAGGACCAAGTCCAAATCCACCAGACTGGTGGCGGGGTAGAGAGAACCCGCCTTACCAGTCTGTCCAGTAACAGTGGTACTACCCTTCCCACTGATTTCACCTATCCGGCAGAGCAGACGCTGCCAAAAGTGGTGCACATCAAAGTTTCCCAGAAGATGAAAAACCAAGCGTTCAACCCGTTCGGTGGGCAACAATTACCAGATGGGTTTGAGCAGTTTTTTCAGCCTTTCAGCAACCGACGTGGTGACAAGGCACCCGAAAGCCTTCGGGAAGAAGGTAGTGGTAGCGGCGTCATTATCAGCCCTGACGGGTATATCGTTACTAACAACCACGTGGCTGGCGATGCCGACGAAATCGAAGTGTCGCTCTATGACAAACGTACATTCAAAGCCAAATTGATTGGCAAAGACCCCTCTACCGACTTGGCCCTGATAAAGATTGAGGCCAAGGACCTACCATTCATCCAGCTGGCCAACTCCGATGAACTGAGAGTTGGTCAGTGGGTGGTGGCTGTTGGGAACCCCTTCAACCTCGAAAGTACCGTAACGGCAGGAATTGTAAGCGCCAAAGGCCGCAACATCAACATCAACGCCGACAAGGCGCCCATCGAAGCTTTCATCCAGACTGACGCAGCGGTGAATCCTGGCAACAGCGGCGGCGCCCTCGTCAACCTGAACGGTGAACTGGTGGGCATCAACTCCGCCATCGCCTCCCCAACGGGCAGTTTTGCAGGCTATTCCTTCGCCGTTCCGTCCAACCTCGTGGACAAAGTGGTGGCTGACCTTCGCAAGTTCGGTGTGGCGCAGCGGGCGTTCCTCGGCGCCAAAATCCGCACGGTAGATGGCACTTTTGCCCAAGAAAAGGAGATCGGCGTGAACCAGGGCGTCTGGGTAGATGAAGTGAACGATAATTCGGCAGCTGAGTCCGCTGGTTTGGAAAAAGGTGACGTCATCACGGCCATCAACGGCATGGAAGTGAAAGAATCCTCTGCGCTCATCGAGCAGATCGGACGTCACCGCCCCGGTGACAAAGTGACACTGACCTACCTCCGAAATGGCAAGGAACGCAGCGCAGAAGCCATCCTAAAAAACGCCAGCGGCAACACCGACGAGGTCACACAGGAAACCACGTCCATCGGCTTGGCTACGCTTGGTGCCGACTTCAAGGCCCTTAGCAACGACGACCTTGACCGGATGCACCTCTCGCATGGCGTGCAAGTGGAAAAACTCCGGGATGGCAAGTTGAAAAAAGCTGGTGTGCGGGATGGCTTTGTCATCACCCGCCTGAACAACCAGCCGGTGAGCAGCGAGGACGACATCGCCCGAATTTTGGACGAAAACGACGGCAACGGCTTGCTCATCGAGGGCAAGTACAAAGGCGAAAACCGCATGACGTATTTGGGATTGGGTTTGTAAAATGATATTGGGTGATTGAGTTATTGGGTGATTTTAGGGCACTACTCTAATAACTTAATACCCCAATGACAAAAGCATAAATGCCATGAAAGACAATTTCTGGAACGGCAGCAAAATTCAGTGGTTTGAATGGGCCATACTGTTGCTCTCTTTTGGGGTCATTGTAGAAGCCATTCGATACGCAGATTTGAATATGATGAGTTCAGGTAAACCGGCAGGAGCAGGACATCACTTGGAAATGAATGCTTCAACAAAAGGGAAAACGCAAGTGATGACACCTGCATCCTGGCGGCAACTGGCGGAGGAGGCGATGATGGTGGAAATGGCGATGAAAGGCAACGGCAATGGCCGTTCCGAGCGAGACTGGTTGGCATTCGGTATCCCAGCGGACGAGCTGGCGTTTTTTGAGTTTTGGCAAAATGACATTGACACCACCACCCTACCCGATGCTGACGGCAGGCTCGGCAGGTTGTTGGAAGCACGAGCACTCTATCAATCGGTAGGTGAGCTCCTCAAGCAGCAGGAACAGGAAGCTTTTTTTGCCAGAATGGAAAACCTGTACCGGATTCCAGTGAACAACTCCCGGCTACATTTTCGGATGCAGCAACCGTCAACGCCTGGACAATGGGCGACGTTCGTTGCGCAGCACCAAAAGGAATAGCGAGACGGGAGAGGTAAGCGAGGTGAGGGTGCAACAGCGAAATAGGAGAAAGATAGTGTTTCAGCTTTTTTAAGAAGGTGTAAAGTAGTTTTCAAGCGGTAAGGGCCCGGGAGGTGAGTTTTATTGGATTTTGTTTTCAGCATGAGTTGACCTTCCGGGCGCCCGCATTTTTTCATCGAAACAAAATGATTTAAAAATAATAAGATGGGTTCAACTCTACCTTTTATTCACTTTTAAAAATTTTTCAAAATCATGAAGAAGTTATTTGTTCCGTTCGTAGCTGCACTTCTGTTCGGTGCAATTTCAATCAATGCCCAAAGCACTAGCCAGCCAACCAAGCCCAAAACCACGGCATCTGCTCAAAAAGCACCTGCCACACAACAGGCCAAACCTGCCGCACATACCGCTGCACCGAAGCCAGCCACAGCTGCCAACACTGCTGCACCGAAGCCAGCAGCCGAAAAAGCAAAA
>JAHEAS010000210.1 GCA_024642645.1 Saprospirales bacterium
CCGTAGCGAAACCCAAGGTGGAAGCATCTGGTGCGAGTGCAGCTTGGGGTCGTAAAAAGGCCCAGCCTCCAGCATCAAGACTTTTAAGCCGGCTTGCGAAAGCACATAGCCGGTCATGCCGCCCCCTGCGCCAGAACCAACAATGATGGCATCATAGACAGTGGGCTTTTTCTTTATTTGGAAATTACTCATGTGGTCGTTTTTTTTGTTGGGCTGAAAGGTAGGGTAATTTTCTTTTTTTGGAAAAAACATAGCTTTGCTTCGCAAAAAAACATTGCAATTAAACCGTAGGTCATGAAAACATTACTCGCTTTCTCATTCTTCCTTTGCTTCGCAACGGGTACTGCTTTTAGTCAAGCCCACTTGGACGTTGTCCATTTAAAAAATGGCAATGTTTTCCGAGGGAATATCACAAGGAACCAAACAAATGAGCCGCTCGAATTGAAAGTGGGACCGGGCAATGTTTTCGTTTTTGAAAGAGATGAGATTGCAAGTATCACAACTGAACTTTTTGAAATCAATGCCGATTCCTTGCTGGCCTATGGTGGGCCGGTTTCTATAGGCGCAGCTATAGGCGGTGGCGGACTGCTTGGATTGCCGCTGCGAATTAATCTAGGTAAAACGAGTGCCTTTGAGGCTGGCCTATTTTTTCGGCCTTTTATCGTAAAGTTTTACGACAGCTACGACATCAAGGGGGGATTGCTGGTGGCTGGTGCCCTGAATTTGGGAATGAAGAAACAATACAAGCCTTTGAAACGAAAAATAGTGTCAAATGGCGTGTTCATTCGTGGCGGTACGGGCATCAGCAAGTACAAGGAAACGGTGCTTGGGTTTGGATGGGCCAGCGAACGGTTTCGACAAAACAACAAGAAATACTCCTTCATCAGCGAGCTTGGCCCCGGCCTTGTTGTGCGCCACTGGCTCACCGACCCAGACTTGGGCTTCATCCCCGAAAAAACGAACGAAGTGGGTTTTATCCTCGTTTGGAAAATCCATTGGAATTCTTACCCGAATTGATCATTTTTCAATCACTGCCACGCACTTCAGCTCAATCGCTATCGGCGTGGGCAGCGAATCAATGCCCACCGTAGTACGGCAGGGCTGGTTATCTTTGAAATACTCAGCATAAATGCGGTTGTAAGTGTTAAAATCCCGCTGCATGTCGGTGAGGAAAACGGTGACGTCCACCAGTGAGTCCCAAGTGGCGCCGCTGGCCTCCAGCACCGCCCGAACGTTTTTAAAAACGGAATGACACTGTGCCTCGAAGTCGAAGTCGGTAAAATTCCCTGAGGGACTGCGAGTCAGGCCGGGTATTACATCAGTTTCAGCGTCCCGTGGCCCGATACCAGAGAGGAAAAGGAGGTTGCCCACACGGCGAGCATGGGGATAGAGACCCACAGGCTTGGGGGCATTGGTGACGTTTATTTTTTCAGAGGAATTAGACATTGTCAGTTCGTTGAATTGTTGGATTGCTGTATTGTTGTCGTATTCAGAAAACAATACAGCAATCCAACAATTTAGCAATTATACACTCACCCACTTCGCCTCGCTCTTCCCGCTCGCAATCACCTTTTCGATAAAATTCATCCCCCGCACCCCATCGCTTACGGTCGGGAAGTCATTGTAAACGGGGTCCACTTCCTTGCCCTCCAAGCGGGCACGAACGCAGTAGGCGAAGTTCCGGTAAATATTGGCGAATGCTTCGAGGTAGCCCTCGGGGTGACCACCGGGAATACGGGCATGTGCTGCTGCTGCTGGGTAGAGGGTTCCTCCACCCGTGCGCAGGATTTCCATCGGCTTATCCAACCACCTGACTATCAGCGAATTGGGCTCCATCTGAAACCATTGCAAACCTGCCTTCGTGCCGTAGATGCGGATGTTCAGGTTGTTCTCTTCCCCAGCGCAGATTTGGCTGGCGTGGAGTACGCCCTTCGCACCTTTTTCGAAATGGAGCAACACATTGCCGTCGTCGTCGAGCAAGCGGCCTTCCACGAAGGTGCTGATATCGGCGCAAAGCTCCGTGATTTGCAGACCGGAAATGTACTCAGCGAGATTCTCGGCATGTGTGCCGATGTCGCCCATTGCGCCAGCAATACCCGACTTCGAAGGGTCGGTTCGCCAGCCAGCCTGCTTGCTGCCCGTATCCTCCACCTTGGTAGTGAGCCAACCCTGTGGGTACTCAACCACGATTTTTCGGATTTGGCCGATATCGCCGTTTTTCACCATTGCACGGGCCTGTTTCACCATCGGGTAACCGGTGTAGTTGTGGGTAAGGGCGAAGAGGAGACCGGTTTCTTCCACCAGCTTTTGCAGGTGGTGGGCTTCCTCTATGTTAAAACAAAGCGGTTTGTCGCACACGACGTGGAAGCCGTTTTCCAGTGCCATGCGAGCTGGGGCATAGTGCATGTGGTTCGGCGTCACAATGCTCACGAAGTCCATGCGCTTGCTTTCGGGCAGTTTTTTCTCTTCGAGAATCATCTCCTCGAAGCTTCCATAAGCCCGAGCGGGATCTATGCAAAGGTCTTCGCCAGAAAGTTTTGACTTCTCTGGGCTAGAGCTGAAGGCTCCGCATACCAGTTCAATTTCGCCGTCCAGAGCGGCGGCCATGCGGTGTACCCCGCCGATGAAGGCACCACGGCCACCGCCAACCATGCCCATTCTTATTTTCCGTTTCATGCTTTTGAAATTGGGAATTGGGAATTAACCATCACTAATTCCCAATGTCTATTTACAAATTACGAATCTTGATATTCCTGAACCGAACCTCGTGCTCGTGGTCTTGCAGTCCAATATAGCCGGGGTTGGTCAAGCCATATTTTGGGTAGCCCTTAAATTTTGACTTGGCAAGTTGCTCCTTCCATTTGGCAGAGCCAACCTCATATTCGAGGCACTTGGCTCCATTCAACCAATGTTCCACTTTGCCATTGTTTTGGACAACACGTGCGGTATTCCACTCACCGATAGGTTTCATTGAACAACCAGCACTTGCCTCCATGTCGTAATTATCGCCGGTACGGTGGGTATCCATATTAAAACTAGGGTCTGCCTTGGCCCAAGCATCATTGTCGATGAGCTGGAATTCCGGTGCATTATGCCACATGGCACTGTCTTTTTCCTCCAATATGAAGTAAAAAATACCGCTGTTGGCCATTTCGGAAAGAAGAAAGTCAACGGACAGCTCGAAGTTTCCAAATTTCTCGGTAGTGATGATGTCTCCACCGAAGTCGTCTGGTTTGGGATTTGGTGTAGCAGCGATGACCATTTCGCCGTTCTGGACAGACCACCCAAGTTTTGGAAGGTCAGTACGATTGTAGCCACGCCAGCCGCCCATGGTCGAACCATCGAAGAGCAGCCGCCAGCCCGCTAGGCTCTCCGCTTCCGACAAGCCGTTGGCAGGTGTGACTGCAGGGACGTTGGTATCTGCGGCGGTAGTTTCCGAAGATTGGTTGCTCTGGCAGGACGCCAGTACAAATGCGGTAATCAGTAGAGTAAAAAAATGATTTTTCATGCTGTCCAGTTTTGTTTTGTTTTGAAACAGGGGCAAGGTAGAAAAAATCTGAGCGGTGTTCAAAACACCGTGTGAGACTTTTTTTAACTAATTGGTTGTCATAAATTTACAATCGTGTAAAAACAAAAAAGCCTCCAGCAGTTTGAATGCTGGAGGCTTTTCATTTATGAAGTCCATCGCTACTTTTTCACCAGACGGTAACGTCGTAGCACCTTTCGGTCGTCCCTGATGATGGCAAGGTATTTACCGGCAGGCAAATGGCTAAGTTTGAGCGATTTTAGGTATTCTTTTGGTGTTTGGTTGGTCAGTTCGATGCGGGTAACTTCCTGCAGCTTGGGATTGATAACCCGGATGACCACGTTGGAGGGTGCCTCAACGTTGTATTTGACTTGTGCATCACCAGCAGCATCTGCCATGACAAGCGGGCAGTCATCCCAGTTGCCGGTTTCGTCCTCGGCCACCTCTTCCTGTTTACTAGAGGCTGACTTGGCAGTTGGAATCATTGACTTGGCAGTAGCAATTGGCTCACGCTGAACGCCGCCACGAGACACCAGCACATCCTGATCAAAGGAGGGCGTTTCTATTCTATTTGCAGCAATGGTAATAACGTCGCCTGTAGGTGGGCTCCAAATATGAATGCCAATCGGTGCCTTGAATACATTTTTTGGGTCAATATTCGCTACCCGTCCGGCACCGTCGGTTTGGATGATGCGCACTTCTATTTTTTCCTTGTCCACAAATATCCAGCTAAACTGGTTGAAGCTCTCGCTGGCACGAGTCCAGGGCTTGTCATCGTCATTGTTGCGGAGTGGAGCACCCCAGCAGCCCTCACCCACATAGACCGTTCCTTGCTGGTCATCACGGATAAAGCCTTCCGAACTACCTCGTCCGTTGTCGGGTCGAATAGGCCAAGTGCTTTTCACGACGTGGGCATCACATTCCACCACGAGGTCCATGCTGTACTTGAGGAAAAGCGGCGCCCAGTGCGCCACTTGGTCGTTTTTCTCTGGTTTGCGTTGAGTGTGGGGACGCATGGGGAAATGGTATTGACCAATGCGCCAGGTAGCATTTTGGCCGTAGATGCGAAGGTCGCTTTCGAGCCAGTCCCGTTGGTCGCCGCCCACAGGTATCAAAGTATTTAAGGTGTAAATTCGCAGTAAATCGCCACCAAGCGTGGTTGCATAAAAACCACCCGCAGCTCGCATATCAAACAGGTCAATCAAAGAGCGATTGCTGGATTCGTGGTTGCCACGGGTAACAATGATAGGGGTAATGCGGCCATCCTCGGCAATACTAAGTTGCCAATCGTCGAGCCAATCCTGCCATTCTCTGGGGAAGTCATTTTCCGTGAAGTCACCGCCGAACATAACGCAATGGGAGCGGAGCTTGGCCACCATGATGTTGGCATCTTGTCGAGCATCCCGATGGTTGCGGGAGTCGCCGCCTGCAATAATGGAGAGCCTGTGGTTAGGGCTATTGGGAGCAGTGGTAAAAAAATACCGGAGGCTCGTGCCCTCGCTGTCTTTTACCAAAAAATAGTATGTCATGTTTGGCAACAGATTCTCCAGCCGCACGAAATGATTGTTCATTTCCTCGGCCATTTGAATGCGGTCGGGGAGTTTGCTGAGACCATATTCATCGACATTTTTGCCAAAATCATTCACATCAAGCAGTAGAACGGGGTCGGTACCGGACACTTGGTTCCAGGCGATGGTTGCCGAAGTGGAGGCATTGCCCTGCCAGATAATCCGAAACTTGTCGGCACGCCCAAAGGCGCTGCCTGCCAAGCTGGTCAGCAACAAAATTTTAAGGATATGGGCTTGTTTACGCAAAAGTCAATTATTTTATTTGCTGGAACGAAGGTGATTCCCCTGCTTTGAATGGGACGTCTAATCCAACGGTTTGCCACATTGCTTATTGTTAAAATTGTGTTTGAATTTTGACTTAAATGGTTTTGAATTAAACAGCAGGCGGTTATTTCCATTGGTTTTTATTATAACTTCGCCCCCACCTTTTACGAAGGTAAATATTTTTTAAAACCTGTTTACGGGCAAAAGGTTGTTCAAGATTCATTCCCATCTTTTATTGGTTTTGGAATGGAGTTTTTGAAAGAAACCTTGTTTGCCGGTACAAAGGCTTTTTCGCCACTCTTCATCCAAATTTTTGCAAAAATTATGATAACAGATACCGCCGTTTTTGACCTGATTGGTAGGGAACTTAAACGCCAGCGCCACGGCATTGAGTTGATTGCTTCCGAAAACTTTACCAGCCCCGAAGTCATGCGGGCAATGGGCTCTTGCCTGACAAACAAGTATGCAGAGGGCTACCCCGGCAAGCGTTACTACGGTGGCTGCGAGGTTGTGGACGAGGTGGAAGAATTGGCTATCGAACGCCTCAAACAACTATTCGGGGCGGAATACGCCAACGTGCAGCCACATGCTGGCGCACAGGCTAACGCAGCGGTCTTTCTAGCTGTACTTTCTCCAGGGGACAAGATATTGGGATTGAACCTCGCACATGGAGGCCACCTCTCCCACGGCTCGCCCGTCAATTTCAGTGGCAAAGTTTACCAGCCCGTCTTCTACGGCGTGGAAGAAGCCACCGGTATGATTGACATGGACCGAGTGGAGGAACTGGCCATTGCGGAGCGACCAAAACTCATCGTCTGCGGCGCATCGGCCTACTCCCGTGACTGGGACTACAAGCGTTTTCGGGAAATCGCCGACAAAGTGGGCGCCCTGCTGCTCGCCGACATCGCCCACCCTGCTGGCCTTATCGCTGCCGGACTGCTCAACGACCCGATGGAACATTGCCATATCGTCACCTCCACAACGCACAAAACGCTGCGTGGTCCCCGTGGTGGCATCATTATGATGGGCAAAAACATAGACAACCCGTGGGGTCGA